>NZ_CALETC010000248.1:0-5490 GCF_937920065.1 Acetomicrobium mobile | reverse complement strand
AGAGTTCGGCAAGCGCCTATGCCAAAAGGTGCGTAACGGACTGGTTGGCCGATTTGGTGGCGATGAATTTATCGTGATATTGCCACATATAAAAAACACGGAACACGTTGAGCATGCGGTGCTAGAAATCGTCTCGGCGTTGAAAACACCCACGAAGGCAGGAGGCGTTGACGTTTCTTTATCGCCAAGCATAGGGATTAGCCTGTACCCAAAAGATGGGACGAGCTTCGATGAGCTCATACGCCACGCCGATATCGCTATGTATAAAGCCAAAAAAAGCGCCAGGTCGTATTGTTTCTTTCAAGAAGATCGTGCCTTCTTGCGCTAAAGACCCGGCGCAAACTGTTTTTACTAACACACCGTAAGTGGGCACGACTTAAGAAACTATGGTTATCGTGCCTTTTTTCGTTTTCTTATCTCTGTTCGGTCAAAACCTTCATAACAAGATCGAGAGCTTCCCCCCTTGAAATGATCCCCTGGAAATTCAAGTTTTCATCAGTTAAAAATGGCGATAGTCTTTTACAGGCCCATGAAATTTTCTCCCTTTCAGTAGTTATGGGTTTGGGAGTTTGATCAGGATAAAGAGCCTGACACAAGGCAAGCATAAATTCTCCTTTAGATATAGATTCATCGCTCATGCCATGGTGCAAGTCGATCTTATTTTGGTTCCCCAGGTCGCCTAGTACAGCATTAAGCATTTCATTTGCAGCCTTCCAGCTCAAGGGCTCATCCACGCCAAAGATCCCTTTAATGCGTCCCTTTCGCGATGCCTGCAGGATATCGTTATAATTGTCTGCCCTTGAGGCGGCAAAGGTGGGTAAACTTTCTGGCTTCATCCAACCTCTTATGGTGGCCATTTGCACTGCCGGCCAAAAGGGATGATTGGGCGGGACATCGGAAAAAACGCATAAAGAAAGCCTGTCTCCGGCTTCTAAAAGTATCCTTTGCACTTTTAACACGTTTACCTCGCGGGGAGGGACCCCTTCCTTGACAGCCGCGGCTGCTATTGTCCCTGCAGCTTGCCCTGTAAGCATGGTTATGGGTTGAAGTCTAAGCGCTCCCGAAGCCAATCGAGTCATCGATAAATTTTTTTCCGCCGCCAAAAAACCGTCCAGATCCTTGGGTATAAAGATTTCAAAGGGTATTTGAAAGGGCCCAACGGGCTTGTTTTTAGCTATGGATTCCTTAGTCTCACCAAACTCTTCTTCCAGCTGAGGTGTTTCGTCCGCACCATGAAGGTCCAAAACATAACGGCCGACGGCGACAGAGTTGGGAATTTCCCTTCCTTCATTTTTAATATAGCTTTCCGAATTCACTCGAAGCTCATGGGAGGCCAATGTGCTTACGCCAACGAGCCTCCTGCTTTCACGAACGTAGGGTCGGGGAGGAAAGTGCTTTGCAATTGAGGCGTACTCGAAGGGAACAAAATCTTTTACCTTTTCATAGGTCGACTCGGACTCAAAAATGTCGGACGCCACGGACCAATCGCAACCGAGCTCATTTTGCAGGTAATAAATAAACCCTATAGTTACTAGCATTGCCTTGGCTTCCGTTTCCTTCCTGAAATTGGGATCCTCAAAGTAGGTCACGGGTAAGCCGCTCTTTCCCTTATAACCCCCCTTGCCAGGATAATCGTTAGCCCAGTTTATCTCGGTCTTAGTGAGCAAAAGCCATGTAAAGGGGCTGCTTGCGTCGGCATCCCCGGGAGCCAAGCTGTCGGGCAAGCCGCGATATGCGTTGTGGGTTGGGCAATCAACAGGAAATTTAATCGGATATCCCTTAAAGGTAAAACCATCACGAGCTACGTAGGACTTAAAAGTTTCCCTCATTTGTTCGTAATTCGGAGGGGGAGTGTTGACCTTTAAATCGTCGGGGACACCGCCCGGATATTGCTTTATCACGGCTACCCACGTTATATCCTGCACTCTCGCATCCTCATCAAAGTCCTTTGAATCGGAGCCTACTACATTGCGACCAACCCTATAACTTGCACCTGCCAAGGGAAGCAAATCCCCATATTCGGTGGCATCAATCAAGACCTTGCTATTACATTGAAATTTCTTGCCCCTCACATCAACGATGATGCCAGTCACGGTCTTTCCGTCGCTTGATTTTAAAACCCTCTGCACTTTGGACTTGAAATAAACGTCTAAAATACCGGGCTTTCCGTCAACGGTCGTCCTTCCCTCGCGGACGTCTTTTATCATCTCTGCCAAGATGTAGTCGGCAACATCGGGCTCGAAAGCAACGGTAATGGGAGTCCAGTAACAAGTTCCCACCGACTTCCCCAGGGAAGAATAATATTTCAAAATGCCATCCAAGAATTCTCCATAAAGCCCCCATCTGGTGCCGTACATGTCGTCCATTGTGGACACGGCCGATGCCACCATTTGACCCCCTAGAACATTTGTATCCTCAAAGAGGGCCACCTTTGCTCCCAATCGTCCAGCCTGAATTGCTGCTGCAACACCTCCCGTTCCCGCCCCCACTACAATAACGTCATAATCCCTCGTTTCAACGGCCTCTGCTGACCTTGGACAAGCAGCCACAGAAATTGAGACGATCATGAACATTAGGGACCATAAAATTAAAGAGGAGATACCATTTTTTTTAATCATGATTTAACCTACCTCCTGCTTAACTTTGCAATATGCTCATGGAGACTTCTTTAATGCTTGGGCAAGAAGTCAATATCATCGCTATGCGTAACTCATCAGCCAATTTTTCATAAAGCAACCTGACTCCTTCTTTACCGCCTCCAAAGGCCCCCCACACGACGGGACGACCCACTAAGACGGCATCGGCCCCGCAAGCGATGAACTTTAAAACGTCCGACCCGCTTCTTACTCCACCATCGGCCAACAGGATGGAGCGACCCTTTACCTTTGAAGCTATGCCTGGAAGGACCGAGATTGTCCCGGGCAGGTCATCCAATACTCTGCCGCCATGATTTGATACGACGATGGCGCCCGCACCCGCATCAGAGGCCATTACAGCCTCTTCTTCTGTCATGATACCTTTAATTATAACTGGAAGCTTTGTGCTCTCACATATCTTTCTTAAGGCACCGAGACTTAAAGGCCCCACATATTCGCCGGACCTCCTCATGTTGACCAAACCGGCAGCATCGACATCCACGCCAACGGCCACCGCACCGGCCTCTTCGGCCATCCTAATGCGCCTTATCATCTCGTCTAATTTTCTGGGTTTTATTATGGCTATGCCCTTACCTGCTCCTTTTAGAGCCTCAATTGTTTTATCGTAAAGATCGCCAGGACCGTCTCCTATCATGGCGATAGTACCTGCCTCCAGGGCCCCGAAAACCTGAGCTTTTGCCAAATCGACCTCGTTCATCCTGTCTTTGAAGTTGATCGCAGCTCCTGCGACGGCTGCCCCTATCACGGGCATGGCTAACTTTTGCCCAAAAAGTTCGACGTTTATATCGGGTTCAGTGACGTCATGAAGGGTCTTCATCTTAAATCTTAGACTACGAAGCGCCTCATAGTTATTTTTAGCGCTAGAACCCGTGCCGATTCCGCCGATGCCTGGCACCCTACTGGCACAGGCTTTCATATCACAAATGGGGCACAGATTACATATCCCCTTCAATGCCTCTCTGGCCCTTCCTAAAACATCTTCCCATTTCACTTCCCATCACCTTGCCTCTGCTTTCTGACATATAATAATAGTACTATTTTAAACTAAGCAGCGAAAAAAGGAGTGATGAAGGATGGCGAAGTTCTTGGGAAGAAATGCCCTTTACGAAATGACTCGCGATTTGACGCTTGCAGCTCAAGGCAAACATAAAGCTGATACTGTGATAAAAGGCGGCCTCGTCGTAAACGTCTTCACCAGAGAGATAATGCCCGCAGACATCGCCATATACAAAGGTCGTATAGTCTTGGTTGGCAAGGCCGATCATACGATTGGCCCGGGAACGCAAGTCATAGATGCCACAGGTTTTTATTTAACTCCCGGATTGCTGGACGGTCACATGCATGTAGAGTCAAGCATGGTGACGGTCACCCAATTTTCCCGAGCAGTGCTTCCCTTTGGCACGACCGCCATCTTCATGGATCCCCATGAAATTGCAAACGTACTGGGGGTTAAAGGGGTCCGCCTTATGATAGATGAAGGCAAAGGCTTGCCGCTTAAGGTATTTTCCACTATGCCATCATGTGTGCCCTCGGCACCGGGATTTGAGGACGCAGGAGCTGAAATCACTCCCAAGGACATCGCCGACGCCATGAAGTGGGAGGAAATAATAGGCCTTGGAGAGATGATGAACTTCCCGGGAGTACTGAGCGGCGACGAGAAAGTACACGAAATGCTTAAACTAACCATGGAGGCGGGCAAGGTCGTGACCGGCCATTATTCTATTCCCGAAACGGACATAGGCCTTCAAGCTTACGCAGCATCAGGAGTGGCATCTTGCCATGAAAGCACGAGAAAAGAAGATGCCCTGGCCAGAATGCGCCTGGGCATGTACAACAAGATGCGAGAGGGATCGGCCTGGCAGGACATAAAGGCCACCGTAAAAAGCATCACAGAAACAGGGGCAGACGACAGGAGGGCTTTGCTAGTTACCGACGACACTCATCCTCACACCATTTTGACGTTAGGGCACATGAACCATGTGGTGAAAAGGGCCATAGAAGAAGGATTGAATCCCATAAGCGCCATACAAATGGCCACGATAAATACGGCAGAGTGTTTTAAGGTAAGTCATGAGATCGGAGCCATAGCGCCGGGAAGGTGCGCCGACATACTTTTTGTGAGGGATTTGGCGGACTTTGTCCCTGAGATCGTAATGAGCGATGGCAAGATCGTCGCCAAGGAAGGAAAATTAACGGAAAGCCTTAAAACTCCCAAATATCCGGATTGGGCGCTTAACACCGTACACCTTAGAAAAGAACTGACGGGGACAGATTTCGAAGTTAAATATTTTGGGGCTGACAGGGAAGCGACAGTAAGGGTAATCCAAGTGATAGAAGCTAAGACCAATACGCTGCACAAGACGGCGAAGCTCTTGGTCCATGACCAAACAATCCTGGCCAACCCTGCCCAAGACGTGGCAAAAGTCGCGGTCATAGAACGCCACGGCGGGCCTGGAAACATGGGAATCGGCTTCGTTCAAGGATTTGGCTTAAAGCGAGGGGCAGTGGCTTCCACCGTAGCACATGACAGCCACAATCTCTTGATTATGGGGACAAATGACCCCGATATGGCTTATGCGGGCAACGTGTTGCACGAATGTGGCGGAGGCATGGTCGCCGTGTGCGATGGCAAGGTGCTGGCTTTGGTAAAGCTGCCTATAGCAGGTTTAATGTCGAATGAACCCGTAGAAGATGTCGATGCTCAAGTAAAGGCCTTAGACGAAGCATGGCGACAGCTAGGATGTTCTATCGAATCTCCTTTTATGACCATGGCTCTGCTTTCCCTGCCGGTTTTACCGGAACTACGAATAACCAATAGAGGGTTGGTCGATAC
>NZ_CALETC010000247.1:0-14700 GCF_937920065.1 Acetomicrobium mobile | reverse complement strand
GAGCAGTACCTGCATTAGTTTGTTATCGAATTAATCAGGAGGTGGCCACAAGTGAGCACCATGAAAAAAGGACCCACATTCACACAAGCGTTGGTTGTATTTTTAGTTATAGTAGCTGTTATAATTTTTGGGCTTGTCGTAATGAAGGTAGACGCCCATGTATTATTAATACTAGGGACATTCATTGCCGCTATTGCATCTTTAAAGCTGGGATACGAGTGGAAAGATTTGGAAGCTGCTATGTGCAACAGCGTTTGTCGTGCAATGTCAGCCATGTTTATCTTTATATTAATAGGTATGGTTGTAGGTGCGTGGATTCAGGCAGGAACAGTACCCGCTTTAATTTATTATGGATTAGGAATTATTAGCCCAAAAATATTTTTACCGGCTGTACTGATAATATGCTCCATTGCGTCCGTAGCAACTGGGAGCTCATGGACTACAGTAGGCACTGTCGGATTAGCATTGATGGGAATAGGGCAAGGCCTCGGAATCCCCCCACAGATTACAGCAGGAACTATCATATCCGGAGCATACTTTGGGGATAAAATGTCCCCGCTTTCTGATACGACTAATCTTGCTCCTGCTATGACTGGCACAGATATCTTTACTCACATAAAGGCAATGATGCCCGCAACGGTGCCATCATACATATTGTGCTTTATTCTCTACGCTTTAATCGGGCTGCGATATGGGGGCGGAATGCTGGATGTAGCTACAATTGAGGAAATTCAAGCTACTTTAGCAAAAAACTTTAATATAAATCTCATTATCTTATTGCCCGCAATTATCACCCTCACTTTAAGCATCATGAGAGTTTCTGCAATTCCAGGATTAGCCATTGGAGCCATTTCTGGCTCGATAGTCGCAATATTAATGCAAGGAGCGACCTTGCATGATGCTATAACAGTTCTGAACTATGGTTTCGAAATAGAGACCGGCGTTACAGTTGTTGATGAACTACTAAACCGAGGCGGTATTCAAGGAATGATGTGGACCTTTTCACTCGCTTTCTGTGCACTTGCCCTAGGCGGAATCCTAGATGAAATGGGCTATATGAACGTTATTGTAGAAAGAATGACAAGAGCCATAAAACGACCAGTTACTCTTGTTGCGGCAACGATAATATCATGCTGGGTATCGGTGATTGCCATGGGCGAGCAATATCTCTCAATAATTTTAAACGGAAGGTTATTTAAGGACGCTTATGATAAAGCCGGGCTTGCCCCTGAGATGCTTTCAAGGGTTCTGGAAGAAGGAGGAACTTTGGGCTCAGCCTTAGTCCCATGGACAACATGTGCTACATTTGCAGCACCAATTCTTGGGGTGCCAACGCTAAGGTATGCTCCTTGGGCATTTTTTAATTACATAAATCCCCTTGTCTCAGTAATTCTAACCGCTATGGGTCTTTTTGTGTTTTACAAAAATGACATAGAAAGTCATGCTCATGAGTAAAAGACAAAACGACAGTTACCTGAGGGGATCTGATTTGGAGGAAGCTAGATGAACAGAGCGTTGCTTTTATATAATGCATTGCGAAAATTTCCAAGGGCTGATATAGGTATTTTCCCCACGCCAATACAACAACTGCATAACCTTGAAAAAAGGGTGGGTCATAGCCCTCTGTGGATAAAACGCGATGATCTTACAGGCCTTGCCTTCGGTGGAAATAAGACCAGAAATCTTGAGTTTCTACTGGGAGATGCAGTGAGCAAAAATTGCGACACTATAATCGTTCCTGGCCCAATACAATCAAACCTATGCTGCATCACAGCGGCAGCAGCGAATAAACTTGGATTACGTTGCATACAAATATTTAACGATGAAAAACCTACTGAAATAACAGGCAATTCCACATTGAACTATCTCTTGGGCGCGGATTCACGCTATATAGGCAAGGTAGATTTAGACACACAAGCTAAATATATGGAGAATCTTGCTAGCAATTTAAAAGCAAAGGGAGAAAGGCCATACGTTGTATATAATGGCGCCTCTACACCCTTGGGAGCTCTGGGATATGTAAAAGCTGCTCTTGAAATTTACGAGCAAGTATTAAAAAGTAAAGCAAATATGGAGAGCATTGTTATAGCTGCGGGATATGGCGGTACGGCAGCAGGATTGATTTACGGCATTGGTGTTCTGGGAATTCCCTTCAAAGTCCATGTGATTAGTGTAGAGTTTGACAAGCAAACTTTGAGATCTATTTTCCAAAATTTCATGCCTGAGCTAGAAAGGTTGCTGGGATTATCTTTTGATTGTTCTATCGATGATGTAGCTGTTATATATGATGACTACATGGGCGAAGGTTGGGGATGTTCAACAAAAGAATCCGAGAAAATGATACATCTTTTTCCGCAAACAGAAGGAATCTTCGTTGAAAAGGTATACACTAGCAAACCGTTAGTGGGAATGATGGATTTGCTCAGCAAAAAAGCCTTCGCCTCAAGAGAAGGAGTCTGTTATTGGCACACTGGGGGATTGCCAGCATTATTCGCCCAGGTTAAGCAATGCTAAACTTGAAATATTTCGTCACGTCATGGACATACGAAATTAAGCAATAGAAGAGACAGTCTATGCGGAAGGGGGAAGGAGCTACAAAGGAGTAGGTAGAATTTTTGGGGATAGATACAGAAACATGGAACATATACTAAAATACCTACAAAATAATATCAGGATATTAATAGCCACAAACAAAACCCAAATGCATATATCCAGATTCATAACAAGGAGGTAGTCGTAATGAACAAAATTATACAGTTGAGGGAAGCTGTAGTCACGGGAGATTCGGAGCAGGCTATCAACATCGCAAAGGAGCTGCTTGAGTCCGATATTTCAGTGAAGGATGTGGTAGATAATCTGACGGAGGCAATGCAGGAGTTGGGGGAAAAATTCGAGAGATTCGAGGTCTTCTTGCCCGAGCTGGTCGTAGCGGCCGATGCCTTTATCTCCGCCATGGAAATACTTAAGCCAAAAATAGATCAAGAGTACGCCGCAACCGGCGCCGCCAAGAAGCCCACCGTAGTGATTGGCACCGTTTCCGGCGACTACCACGAAATTGGCAAGACGGTCGTTGGGCTCCTGCTGCAGGCCAACGGATTCGAAGTCGTAGATCTCGGCGCCGACGTTGACCACGTTGCCTTCATAGATGAAGCCAAGAAGCACAAGGCGGACATCGTGGGGCTGTCGGCCCTCATGACCACGACCATGCCAGCTCAGCAGGAGTTCATCAAAATTGCCATGGAGGCCGGCGTGCGCGACAAATTTAAGATAATGATCGGTGGAGCTCCCACGTCGCGGGAGTGGGCCGAGGAAATCGGAGCGGACGGCTGGGCCTTCGACGCCTTTGAGGCCGTTGAAGTTGCAAAACAGCTCGCCGCACGGACTGCATAAAGTCCCATAACACGAAGGAGGAAGAAAATCATGTCAAATTTTCGCATGTGGGAGGTCTTTGGGAAGTCCTTGGACGGGCCCTTTTATAGGGACCAAAACGAATACATCATCAAGCGCTTCATTCCCATAATGAAGGATGTAATCAAAAAATACGAAATAAAGTGGGATCGCGAGACTGTCGTCAACACTGATGACAAATTCGCCGATACGGTTTGGAATGCCGCCAAGGAGTTCTTCATCAGGGTGGGCGTCTACCACCAAAACGCCCACAGAGTAATGGAGTTCTCCGAAGAAGAGGTAAACGAGGTGCTCGAGAGCCTCGAGCCGGAGTACACGGTCGGGGCAGGTCACGACCAGAGGAGGTTGGGCATCCGCTCGGTCGAAGACGGCGTTCATCGCCCCTTCCACCTCTTCAGCCCCGATGCCAACTTCAGCACCGACATCCACAAAAAGGCCTGCATGGCCTATTTGAAGGAGCCCCTCCTGGACGGGCTTTGTGCCCCCCTGCTGGAGGACTTCATGGGGCGCAAGGTGACCTCGAACGCCCCCACGGAAGTGGCCGCAGCGATGGAACACGCCATGAACCTGCGCGATGCCCAGCGATTGGTCGGCCGTCCCGACGTATATACCGTCTCGGTCGGAACTGCCGAGACGGATCAGGCGCAGATCGCCGCCGCCAACCCCTCGTGGGGAGTGCGCCCCCAACATCTCGATGGACGAATGGTCTCAATTTTGACGGAGATGACGACCAACAGCCAGATGCTAAATAAGTCCTTTCACTATCGCAGTTACGGCAACGTCTTCGGGAACCTCGCAGGGGCCGTCTATGGAGGATATGCCGGCGGGATCGAAGGAACGTTGATCCTGCAGACGGCCTACGCAATTGAGGGCGCCTGCCTCTACGGAAGCATCTGGACGCTGCACTTCCCCTTCCACTTGAGATGGCAGTCCACGACGACCCGCGAGCTGCTGTGGTTGCAGAGCGTCCTCTCTCAGGCCATCGCTCGCAATTCCAGGCTTTCCTTCTTCAACAACCTCTTCGCCAATGCAGGGCCTGGAACGGATCAGGTATACTACGAATCTGCAGCACATGCCTTGGCCATAGAGCCCTCTGGCGGACATCCATGGGGTTGTGCCACATGTCGAAATAAATTCACCGATAGGGCGACTCCGCTGGAAAGCCGCTTCTATCACGAAACGGCGAGGGCATCCTTCAGGAATCGTATATCGCGAGAGAAAGCCAACGAGATCTGCATCAAGCTCCTGGAAAAGTATGAGGAAAACATCCCCATCGACAATTACGGCAAGACCATACAGGAAGTCTACGACATGGACAAGATAGTGCCTCGCCAGGAATATCTGGATCAATTTAAGCGCATGAAGGAAGAGCTGGCCGAGCTTGGGGTGGAATACCCCTACTAGGGCACAGCCGGCGGAAGGTCGCCATCTCCCACGGGGCCTTCCGCCTTCGTCAAGCACAAAAAAATGGAGGATTGTTATTGATGAACAAGATAGTTGAGTATATTAACGCTCTTGGCAGGACACCCGTGATTCCCCTCCTTGGCTTTCCAGGCCTAAAATTTGGGGGAAACACCATTCGCCAAGGCCTGACGGATGCCGAGATTCAGTATAGGGCAATAGAGGAGCTTGCTAACCACTTCGAGGTGGATGCCTTGATCCATCTCATGGATTTGACGGTAGAGGCGGAAGCCTTGGGAGCCGAGATTCACTTTCCCGAGGATGCATCGCCATCGGTCAAGGTTCACCCCCTCAAAAGCGTCGAGCAGCTGAAGGACCTTAGCGTTCCCGATCCCGAAAAGGATGGGCGCATGCCGATTTTCATCGAAACGGTCAGGCGAATGAAGGAAAACTTATCCATTCCGGTGGGTGCATACGTCATTGGACCCTACACCCTCGCAGGGGAGATGATGAAGGTCGAAAATACGCTTAAGGCCACCATTAAAGACCCTGATCCGCTCAAGGAAATTTTAGCCTTCATGGCCGAAGTCATAAAAGTATATGCAATGGCTCTCGTGCAAGCCGGCGCGGATATATTGACGATCTTGGAGCCAACTGCTTCCATGCTTTCACCCAAGCAATTTGATGAATTTTCCGGCGCCTACATAAAAGAAATATATGACAGCCTCCCAGAGTGTATGACCGTCTTGCACATCTGTGGTAACACAACGTACATCTTGAAGGCGATGGCCGCCACCGGAGCAGAGGGCTTAAGCTTGGACACTCCCGTCAAACTGCACGAAGTCATCGATATGATACCTGATGTAGTCCTCATAGGAAACGTCGATCCTGTGCGAGTCATGCTACAGGGAAGCCCTGAAAAAGTCTACGAGAACACGCTGGATTTGCGGAGGAAGATGAAGGGACATAAAAACTTCATACTGAGCACCGGCTGCGATCTCCCGCCGGAAACTCCCTTCGAAAACATCGAAGCCTTCGTGAAAGCGGGAAGGGCGAACCTTTAAATAACCTGAAGCAAACTTTGCTTCCAAGGAAAGCCAGACATGATTTTACAGCCAGCCCGAAGTAAAATATGATGGGCTGGCTGTAAAAGATCCATCGAGCTCGTGGTTTGCGCACCAACTGGCAATCAAATTGGAATATGAAGGTGATTGACGATGATTGATAAACTGAGAAGGAATGCATGACATTGAGCAAGAAGATAACTTTTTTGCCCATGAAAGAAGTTGTCCTTGCCCCTCCAGAGGATGCAACTTTGGGAGAATTGGCAGCTCGCCTTGGGCTTCCACTCGATCAGTCCTGCGGTGGCGTGGGAAGATGTGGTAAATGTCGAGTCATCGTGAGGAAGGCAAGATCCATGCCAAACGAGATCGAGCGAAAGATGCTCACGCCCGAAGAACTGATGGCGGGATATCGCCTTGCTTGCCAGTGCCCCCTCGAGGACGGCCTTGTGGTTTTGCTTCCCTGTGCCGAAAAAGGAGAAATGCAGATTTTAGACGGCGAGGCAGAGCTTTTTATCATCAAGGGACGGGATCCCCTCGTAAGAAAGAGGGCGACGAGGCTAACCATGCCAGAGGTGGATGATGACATCACGTCCCTCGGGGAGATCGTCTTAGAAGATCTCGGCCTAAAAAATACCATCTCCCTCAACTTGTTGAAGGAGATGGGCAGCCTCTTTTTAAATCACGAGCTGGCTACCATGGTCTTTACGGAGACGGATTTAATCGCCATTGAGAGGGGAGACACATCCCACAGCCTTTATGGCGTCGCCATCGATATCGGGACGACCTCTCTGGTCGTGTGGCTGGTGGATCTCAACACAGGTATTGTGATAGATCGTTGCTTGGAAGTTAACCCCCAGATTTCCTTCGGTGCAGACGTTCTTTCAAGGATAAGCTATCTGCAGAAACACCCAAAGGGGCTAGAGACGTTGAGGAATGCAATTTTAGTATCGCTAAATGAAATGATAGCCAACATCGCTTCTTGCAACCACCTTCCAGAGGAAGAGATATATGCCGCAGTCATCGTGGGAAATACCTGCATGGAACATATAGCCCTCGGGATTGATCCCCTGACCATTGGACGGAGCCCGTTTATACCGGTTTCGCGCTTCTTTCCCATGCTAGATGCATCTTCCCTGGGATTGGCCGTTAACCCTGAGGGAAGGGTGTTGGTGATGCCCTGCATCTCTGGCTATGTTGGAGGCGATATCGCGGCCGGCGTCATGGCCTCGGGAATGTTCAAGGATGAAAAGATAACCCTTTTAATTGACATAGGCACGAATGGCGAGATCGTGCTCGGCAACAAGGAATTTTTAATCGCTTGCTCTGCAGCAGCTGGACCTGCCTTTGAGGGGGGCCAGATTTCATGTGGCATGTGCGCCAAGGAAGGGGCAATAGAAAAGGTCCGCTTCGAGGATGGGAATATAGAGCTCGAAGTAATTGGAAAATGCGACCCCCTTGGGATATGTGGATCGGGGCTCATCGACCTTATCGCCGAAATGCTTCGCCATGGGCTCATCGATGAATCCGGAAAGCTCAATGAATCGGGATCCAAAGATCTTGGCTATCGTATCTTTAGGGATGAGTCCGGCATACTTGGTTTTCGGTTTTGTAATTTATCCCCCATAGAAGGCACTGGACTGGCCATTACCCAAAGAGACGTCAGGCAGGTACAACTGGCGAAAGCAGCAATTGCGACGGGCATAGAAGTTCTTCTTGAAAAAACTTGCATTTCCATGGAAGATATCGACCGCGTCATCGTGGCAGGAGCTTTTGGAAATTACTTGAACAGCGAAAATGCCATGACGATAGGTATCTTGCCAAAAGTTCCCCTTGAAAAAATACACTACATAGGCAACTCCGCTATAAGGGGGGCATATTGCGCTCTCATGTCACAGGACGCTCTACAGGAAGTAAATGCAATTGTTGACCGTACAAAAGTTGTGGAGCTCTCGACACTCAAGGATTTCACGAATATTTTTCTCAAAAATCTTGTTTTTAAAATTGATTAAAGGGATATTAAGGGTTGTTAACAGATGAAAGAATTCGTAGTTTATATCCAGTATGAAAATCATGTTAAGAACAATAACGATATCGAGCGAGGGTATTATGAGAAAGTCTTTATTGATGACATAAACCTTAACCTGGATTCGCTGGAAAGATATTATAAAAAACAAGGTGATCGATTGCATGAGGCATTCACTGACTTTTACGCATCTTGGCAAAGTAGCCTATGCCAAGATGTCCTTCAACCCAGGGCAGTAATCACATTTATGCCAACAAGGAGACTCATTAATGTACTAAATGACCAGTCTCCTCAAGAAATAGAAACGAATCTAGCAGACACTCTCGAAAAGTCTTCCACGGTAGCCCTGACGGTGCTTACCCTGGGCGTTGCCATTGATGAGCTGTTTATAAAACTGCGTACCAGAGCCAAATTCATTATCTGTCTTCTCGTCGATACAGCGTCTTCCTTATTGCTCTATGAAATGCACGTCAGGCTGAGAAAGCTGATAGGCGAAATAGCTGAGTCAAGGTTTAGTTTATATCCAATGTATGAATGCTATCCGGGTATCGGAGGACAAAGCTTAAAACTTATCCCTATTATCTTAAAACTATCCAATGCAGAGAGGATTATCGGCGTAAGAGTTAATGAAATGACAATGATGTATCCCAAAAAATCCGAATGCTCAATCATGTTATTGGGAAAAGAAAAAGCTAAAATGACTATACGGCCCTGCGCCCCTTGTCAAGGGAATAGATGCCTTTATTATCAATTAGGAGGGTGTCATCTTTTTACCCCTTGTCCCGGTTAACGTGCATTCTATATTTTGCGATGCAAACTGCCCTTCCCTCAACTAGAATAAGCAGCTCAATAAGAGCTATGTTAGTCACTCCTATTGAGCTGCCAGTTAGAAAATTTTATTCTTTCGGCTCTAACTCCTCTTTTCCAAATTCAACGGTCTCTAGCCACCACGTAGGATAACCTACGGATTCCTGTTTGCCATCAGGATAGGTGATGAACCCATCACAATACTTGCCGACAAGCTCGCGAGCTAAAGTCCACCATCTATTTACCACTTTGTTGATGTTTTTATTAACATACTCAGTCAAGTATGATTTAGCTTTTGCAGGATTTTCTCTGTAAAGAGCAAATGCTTCTTCCTCAATTACGGGTTGATACATGAAGAATTCGTCTTCGAATGCCTTTTGCGCTGCCTTTATATCTTGAATCATGTAGTTAAACTTCAAATCAGCCCAATTAGAAACAAAGTTAAATGCCCAATATGCAGAATCCCTATCAAACTCCGCTCGAGTGCACTCGGTAATGCTCTTGGGAAGAGACGTTACGCCGGCATAAATTGGCATATAAACCGTGGAATGGGGTGCGTCTTCTCCAAACCACAGCACTCCTCCCAGAGGATCTGGCAACCAGCTTCTAGCTTGGGCTACAAAACTATAGGAACAACGGAACATAGAAATGGCTCTAGTCCAGTCTACGTGTTTCCTGCCTTCAGGACGAACTTCTGCAGGAGTTGAATATCGGTTTGGTGTACCGAAAGGTCCTGCTGCAAGCCCCTTTGTGAGATCAAAACGCGTTCCCTCATGGTAGTCTCGATTTATTTTGATAAGGTCCTTGACGGATACCTTTTTGTCCGGCTTAACCATAAGAGGATACATTTCTGCGGCATTCTCTTTCAATTTCAAAGAGGGAGCTAATAAACTTAAAACTCTCCATTCCCTGCGTTGTTGATAGTAAGGAGTTCCGTATGGTTCAGGATTATAGATTTTGTGGAAAACGAAGGGCTCTCCAGGCTTCCACCATCCCATCTCTTGAGCAAAGCTTTTTATATTTGAAGAATACATAAAGTTTTCCTTGTCATCCCAGTCAATTGTCCCTATTCTTGTGCGGTTCGCAACGACGGTAATACAATCGTCGGGGACACGCTGTGCAACCCAGATAGCTCCCGGTTTCCTGCTTTCAGGAGTCCAAAGAGGACCCGGGCCGCATATATCGAATATCCAGCCTTCGTTTTTATCGATCACTAGAAGGGTTTCGCCCCCATCGCCGTATCCATATTTTTCTGCAAGCCCTGTCATGACTTTGATAGCCTCTCGAGCCGTCTTAGCCCGTTGAAGTCCAAAGACCTGAAGTTGCTCTATCATCATCCACCCATTCGGACAATAGTTTTCGTCTCGCCCCGTCCACGTTGCCTCGCCCATTATTACCTGATGTTCGTTCATAAAGGGATATGCTACATGGAAATAAGTGTAGGTTTCTTTAACTTGAGGAATTTCACCAACTTTTACCAGCGGCAGATCAGGTCTTGTACCATGACAAATCTCTTTGTAAACAGGTACCATCTCCCCTTCAGGATGATTCCCTCCGGGGATCACCCTCACCCTATTGTCATACCAGCCGTCACAGGTATGCGTTACCATAACCGATCCATCTACAGATGCTTTTTTGCCCACCAAAATAGTAGTGCAAGCTGAACCCATTGAGTTAAATAAGAAAACAGCTAGTATAGATACTGCTAATATTCTCGCCCATCTCTTGCTCATTTTTACCTCCTCCTTTTGCCTTGCTACCAGTTGCCCATCAAATGTAGAGGCAAACATTCTTGTCAGTTAAATGACGTAACCCACCCCCCCTTTTAACTAATCGTAGTAAACATTATCTTCCTTTGCTTCCTGAGGATTGTGGAGATAAGTTCCCAGCGAATTTGCAATAATTTCTTTATAGCCCGGTATCCCTGAAATGATTATCTGGTTATCTGGATACATTGATGAGAAGAATTGTAACATTGTTTGAAAAGTTGATGAATGGCGTCCAACTCGTACATCAATCGGCCATCCACGCTCGTCTATGGGAGAATAAAGCAATCCATGTTCTCCAGCCTTCATGACAAACTCGTCTTTACCGGTCATGAGCAAGTACTCGTCGGTAATTCCTCTTATTCGGTCGAGCATCGGCTCCGCTGATTCCAAAAGCAAAGACATAGCATCCGAGTGGTCTCCGATCTCTCTGTGCGATAATCCTCTAAGTGCCTTTGGAGAAAACTCCATACTTAAGGGCACATCAAAAAGCTCCGCCGTGAGGGTCATCGATGTCATGGCAGCTACCGCTTCCCCTTTTTCATGCGTCACTATAGTATTGATAACGGGATATTCTAATTCGGCTTCATGAAGGTCGACTACTATGTCTACATGCTCCTTGCGAATAAGCTCCATCATGGCCCACGTAGTACGTTCGGTTATGGCGCTATTGCTCCTCCCGGGCCAACATCTGTTGAGATTTCTAAAATCCATGTAAGCCAACATTTGCCTCGTGGGATAATGAATATACACCTCGGGATCCGGCCAAGAATCAAGAGGATTAGAAGATCTGTCCCCCATGCGAAAAACTTTAGTCCCCCAAGGGGTCTTAATGCGATAAAATGCCGGATAGGCTTCCCCCATCCTCGTGCATGTTGAGGCGCTTCTGTTCGCCCTGATTATCACGAATAAACGTCCTCTTTCTATCCTGACATTTTCCGCCACGAGAAGAGCTGTGAGATTTGCTGCAGGCTCCTCAGGATGAGTGCCGCCTATAAGTAAAGCGGTACCCCCAGGAATACCACTATCAAATACATATATGTTGCTATCATTAACGGTACCTTTAAGAGATGGTTCATAATCGGACAAATGCCTAACTTCTGTTAAAGCCGACGAGGGAACAACAGGCTCTTTAAAATGCCTGTGAATGTAAAAGTCATATCCGCTAATTACTGCAAAAATACCCATAAATAGTAAAGTTAAAATTTTTACATATTTTAATTTGTTTGACATAAAAAGCCTCCTATTGTTATTTAAGCCTGGCTATTCTTAAGACAAAAGGAAGCAAAACAATACCATATAAAACAATATCTTGAACGTTGGTCGATTTTATAAAGTTGCGCAAAATAGCTCCCATGAAAAAAAGAACAATACCGTAATACAACCACATGATGACAGTGTTTGCTATTATCATCTTAATTAAACCTCCAGGAACGACAGATTTGTACTAAAAATAAGAAACAACGTACCGATTAAAGCCACAAATCCCATGGGAATAAGACATGCCCTTACAAAATCACCATAATATCTACCTTTGTAGTCGAGCTCTATAACAGTGGCACGACCCACGATAGCTGTAGGGGGCAAACAATCGCCTATTGGCCACATCACAGCCATTGCCGATAAGGCAATAATTGGATCCATCCCTCGCATATTGAAAAGCATGATAAGAGGAACGCCTATTAAAGGAGCTACTGCGTATTGAAGGAACCCCTCAGATAGTGGCAATATGAAGAAAAGCGTTGCATACAACATCTTTAATGGAAGAGTGACTATTAACAACGAGATTAAACCTCTGGCACCGCTTAGAGCCATAATTTGAATCAATACCCCCACAACCACCATGATACCCACCAATGGCAACAGCGAATGCACAGTAGAACATGCAATTTGCCATATAGGAAGAGGTTTCGGGCTTAAAAGTACTACCGAAAAAGAGGCAATCATAAAAAGTAGGGGTAAACCTAATACTGGTATATTAAAAAACAATACTCTTCCAGCCAATATCAACGCTAGTAGCAAAATAAAGGGAAAACCTACCTTAAACCAATTTTGTCCACTTGGCACATCAGGAAGAATTTTCAAAGCTTCTTCTAACTCCAATTTTTTACTTTCCTTACCCGCCAACCAATAAGTAGAAAATAGGGCTCCCATCAAAGAAAGAATCAGCAATGGCTTAGCAAATCCCACATAGGGCATATTAGCGCCAGCAGCGGCCATCATGGCCCAAAGGTTTATGGGAGGCGCAGCCGCACTCATAACTGCTCCCATATAAATGATGCCTGCTCGCCTAGTTTCGTCTATTCCCATCGAAGAAAGCACCGAACTAACCAATGCCCCGACAGTAAGGACTGTAGTAGCCCCTGAACCCGTTATCGCTCCTGGAAGTAACAATACCAGCGTCAAGAAGAGCAAACACAGATTTCGCCTTGCATGAAAAGCAGTTGCTATCTTCCGCACTATAAATGCAACACCGCCACTGTCTCTAAAGAGCGCCATGAAAAACGTGGCTGATAAAAAAATTAAGCACACATCAAAGTAAGTAAAAGCGCCCTCTACAATATGGCGTATAGGAATAAGTGGTATGATATCCCTTGGTTCGGATGCTAATCGTAAAAGAAGGGAATGCGTGAAGGCAGCTACTATTGCTGAAAAAAACATGGACAGTTCCGTGGTAAATTTTGTCAACTTGAATACTACAAAGGCCGCAACGATAACTAACAGAATAACCCCAGAATGTACAAACATATAAACCTTCCCTTTCCAAAAGATCAAGTCCTACCCCCCCGGGGTAGGACTTGATCTTACTTCTCCACTTTGACATATTCCTTCAATTTCTTCCCGATCTCCAAAGCATCTTTAGCAATTATCAAGGGCTTGCCATATTCTTGAGCTAATTTAGTAAAATACCCATCGGAATCGCTTTCAGCTACAACCAGCATGACATCCCCCAGTGGCATGATCTCATCAATTGATTGTTGATCCGCGCTATCGGTACGACGCGCCATTCCCTCGACATGAGCGGTTATTACAATCATTCCTTCCTCCTTAGCAGCGGCTATAACCTCCTTACAACGTGCGATCTCTTTATTGATATTAGTTCCAGCGGCTCCCATTCCCTTCCCGCTAGTCCCGGTAGTAACAATTAACGTTTTATAACCCTTGCCTTTTAGCTCAGAAGCGATAATGGTGTTATTATTTTCCACAGGTACAATTTGCGCTTGCATAAGGGACATTTTGACCATCACAGCGCCCGGACTTTGACCACAAGTTGTGACGATAACAGGAGGCTCAATTGTCGGCACTTCACTTGATACAGCAGTCATCGGCAGGCAAAGTAAACCACAGATGCATACCAAACCTCCAAATGCCAAAATTTTGATAATTCTTTTCATGTTCCAAGACCTCCGTTCGATTAATTAATATAGTCGAGCTCTGCAAAATTTAGAGCAACCCGATCTTTTAATACGACCTGTTGATATTTTAAAGAATCATTTTTCTCTTCGCAGATCACCCGCAAAGCCCTCTTTCATGTCGCTTGACTCTTTTAATTATTGGCCCAAAAAATAACTTTCTAGAGGCCTTTGTACTATAACTGCGTTAATGTTATCGTATTAACTAATCTTTCATCAGGCGATCCTCATTAGAAGAGTCACTATCGCCGAGTTTGCTAAAACCCTTACAATATGCACGAGCAGTTTGTACTGGTCACGATTGATCGAGGCAAGAAGACACATATCTTGTTGTGCGGAAATCTGATAAGTTATCAAAATAACATGGTCGTATTAATTATACACCAAAATTTTTCGTCGTCAAATTTTAACATCAGTTTAGATTGCAATAAATATTTAGCTATAGATATACATTAGTGCTCAATCATATTATCGAAAAGAGGACAGCCTGCAAAATGATTTGGATACTTTAGAGGCAGGTTATTTGACCTTTAGAAAATGCATCATCAGTCATATATTAACTGGTCTGACCTATTGAGCACACGAGCCTTTTTCATCTTATCTGTTCATTAGAAAATAAACTTATGCTATACTTGCGCAAAATTGCAGTCGTAACACCGCTACCTTCACAGGTTTTTCCGGTAAAGGAGCCATCATATATGCGATACACTCCGCAGGAAGGGCTTTTATCCTTAAAAACTGCGTATCTTGCGCCTTCCCTTAGGGCGATATCCAAAACCTTGAAAGCTCCAATTAAAAAATGGGGCGTTACATCCTCG
>NZ_CALETC010000246.1:0-22984 GCF_937920065.1 Acetomicrobium mobile | reverse complement strand
TCAAAGCACAGCCTTTCCATAAAAGTTTGAAAGATGTCAAAGGAGTTAATTTGCCTCTTTATTGCGGCCTTTCGCAAGTTCTTTGAGAACTGGATATAATTCCATGGCAAGTTTATCCCTATTGTCATACGTAACGGTGTAAACATGAACGTCATGCCTTGTCTTTATGGATTCGATGAAGGCGTCTCCCCTTAAAGCGATCGTGGCTATTAAAGGTGTATCGTGATCCAGTAGCTTTAAGATCAATTTTTTAAACAAGGGCGAGAAACATTCCATCTTTCCTATCTCGTCTATTACGATAAAAGCATATTTGGGGTCGAAGAAAGGAATTTCTTTTAAGAATCGTTCAAAGTTCGCTACGTCCACACCGTATTTGCTTACTCTATAGGGGCTTTTAATGTCGACGTGGGACATGATAAGTTTCGGACCGTGCAGGGCTATCGCTTCAAAACCCGTTCTCCTTCCGCTTTCCCTTATTTCTGCCGTGTAAAAGCCCACGCAGGGCAAATTGATCTGCTCGATCAGTCTAAATATCAGGGTGGTTTTTCCCACTCCGGGGCGGCCGGTGATGAGTATGTTCTTCGCGGGCATTGCGCTAATCGTTTGCCCTCCTTTATTAATATTTCCGCCTAAAATAAGACGAGCTGTTTTGAAGAAGGACGCGGAGCCTTTTTGGGCCGTTTTTGTGAAGGAGGCTCCTTTGGCAACGGTTTTCCGCCGATCGTTATGAAGTTTCTGGCCCGTTTAAGGGACGTGCCAAGCACCTTTAATCCCTGTTCGTCCAGGTAGCCTTCGCGCCTGGCTTTTATTATCTTTTTGGCCGTTTTCGGGCCGATGCCCGGCACCAGTATGAGCTTTTCGTAGGGGGCCTTCTTGATGTCAACGGGAAACAGATGCATGTTCCTCAAAGCCCAGCACATCTTGGGATCCATGTCTTGCGAGAGATCCTCAGAGCCTTCGAATATGTCTTCCGCCTTGAAGCCGTAAAACCTCATGAGCCAATCTGCCTGATATAACCTGTGTTCCCTCAAGAGTGGAGGTTGTTCTATCTGGGGCAAGATGTCGTTTGAGTTGATTGGGATATAGGCAGAGTAGTAAACTCGCTTTACCAGCTTATTCGCGTAAAGTTCGTGGGAAAGCTGAAGGATCGTTTTATCCGTTTCTGGCGTCGCCCCGATTATCAACTGCGTCGAAGCGGAGATGTGTTTTTCCAGCTCCAGTGTGTAATTTCTAGCAGATCTTAAAGCTCCAAGGATGTCATTTTTCGATTTTTCCGGAGCTAAAAGTCTTAAGCTGCCTTCCGTGGGAAGCTCGATGTTACAGCTTACCCTGTCTGCAAATCTAATAGCTTTTTTTACTAAGTCGAAAGAAGCGCCGGGGATGATCTTTAAATGGATGTATCCTTTAAAACCGTACACCTTTCTGAGGATTTGGACAGTCAAAATCATTAGTTCCATAGTGTAATCCGAATTTTTAAAGATACCTGAGCTTAAAAACAGACCTTCTATGTAGTTTTTTCTGTAGAGTTCGTAAGTCGCGTGTGCCAGTTCTTGAGGTTCAAAAGCCGCTCTTTCTATATCGTTAGAGCGCCTGTTGTAACAATACAGGCAGTCGTTGATGCAGTAATTCGTAAAAAGCACCTTTAAAAGGGGCACATACCTCCCGCTGGCACAGGGGCTGTAGAAAATAAAGTCCCTCATGTCGTTGTGCAGTGCTTTTCTTTGAATTTCTTCTTTGCCCTTTCCGCACACCCTGTCGTATTTGGCGGCCTGGGCAAGTATCGCCAACTTCCTTTCGATTTTCATGGCCCTTGAAGATCTCCTTTTACAACACCCTTTCATTTTTATCTTACTCCTTAACCTGTTTTGCGTCTAACTAAAAAATATTTTGCTTGTTGTGGCTGTTTGAAATGATCGTGGCAGCGAAGCAGTTCATGGTATTTCACGACAGGGGTCAGTTTATTGGAACGAGCAGATATTCTGACTGCTTTGCTATCGATTATAATTAAACGGGTAAATATCTATCTTTTGAGCATCATTGAAATATAGCATTACAAATTAAATAATTAAACTGCGCTTCCTTGACAAGAACGATAAGAATGTGATAGAAAGTAGCACAAAAGGAGGCGAGGTTGAGTGGCCGATGCCAGGCTGATAATTGCTTCCAACAGGTTACCCTTTACTGTGGTGGAGGATGAGGGAAAATTGGAGTTAAAGGCGAGTGCAGGAGGATTAGTGACGGGCTTGAGCGCCTATCTTGACTCGCTGCAGCACTCAGCTTTTACGGAGCTGGTCGAGTATGTATGGCTTGGATGGCCCGGGGCATCCATAAAAGACGAGCATAAAGATTACATAAGAGAAATTGCAGCCAGTAATTTCAATGCCCATCCTGTGTTCGTGCGAGAGGAGGCCATGGAGGCCTTTTATCACGGCTTCTGCAACAAAACGATATGGCCCTTGTTTCATTATTTCCCAAGTTACGTCGTCTACGAAAAGGAAAGTTGGGAATCTTATAAGGTGGTCAATGAATATTTTTGCGATGCCATCATGGAAGTGTTGCGCCCAAATGATATACTGTGGATCCATGACTACCATCTAATGCTGCTTCCCAGCATGATCAGGCGTAAGATGCCGGAAGCTTCCATCGGGTTTTTCCTTCACATTCCCTTTCCGTCTTATGAGCTCTTTCGCCTTTTGCACAAAAAATGGGCATCGGGGATATTGGAGGGGCTTTTGGGTGCAGACCTGATAGGATTCCATACTCACGACTACACTCAATATTTTTTGAGATCGGTGCTGCGCATATTGGGAATTGAAGCCAGCATGGGCAAAATGTTCGTGGGCGATAGGTTGGTTAAGGCCGACACATTTCCCATGGGCATAGATTTCTTCAGATTTCATAACGCCGTGAGCTCCAAAGAAACCGAAACAGAAAGGAAAAAGCTTGAAGATACTCTTTCGGGCCTGAAAACGATAATTTCGGTCGATAGGCTCGATTATTCAAAAGGGCTTTTAAACCGGCTCGAGGGCTTTGAACTTTTCCTAAAGGAAAACCCGCAATGGCACGAGAAGATGGTCTTACTGCTCGTCGTTGTTCCTTCCAGGATCGGCGTTGATCGGTATCAGGCCATCAAGACCAAAATTGACGAGATGGTTGGCAGCATTAACGGCAGGTTTGGAACGATCAACTGGATGCCCATCATATATAAATACGGCCACGTTCCGTTTCATCAACTGGTTGCCCTCTACAGCATGAGCGATGTCGCTTTAATTACGCCCTTGAGAGACGGAATGAACCTAGTATCAAAAGAGTACGTGGCCTCAAGGAAGGATATGCCGGGCGTGTTGATTCTAAGCGAGTTTGCAGGCGCTTCAAAGGAGCTGGGTGAAGCTATTTTGATCAACCCGAACGACAGGGAAGAGATTGCTTCTGCCATCCGGGAAGCGCTTGAAATGCCCTTAAAGGAACAAAAAAAACGAATTGGCGTCATGCAAAATAGGTTAAAAAATTACGACGTAGTCAAGTGGGCAACCAGTTTTATAGACGAATTAGAGGGCATTAAAAGTGAGCAAAAAAGGTTTCAAACCAGGATGCTTAATGCAAACGCAAAAAAAGAATTATTAGACACCTTCGAAAGGGCTAAACGGCGCATATTATTGCTCGATTACGATGGAACCTTGGTGCCTTTTGTAGGGGATCCCGCGAAGGCAGCTCCGCCAGCCGAGCTTTTAAAGCTTCTGCAAGAATTGTCTGAAATTGATGGGGTGGACATTGTGATTATAAGTGGCAGGGAAAGGGCTGTCCTTCAGTCGTGGTTAGAAGATCTTGACGCCGGCTTCGTGGCTGAGCATGGCGTTTGGATTAAAGAAAAGGGAAAGGATTGGGAGTTGCTCAGGCCTGTAAGCGCCGATTGGAAAAGAGAGCTACTTCCTCTGTTAATGCAATATGCTGATAAAGTTCCTGGTTCTTTCGTCGAAGAGAAGGAATATTCTCTAAGCTGGCATTATCGTAAGGCCGACCCCGAACACGCCGCAGATGTAGCAAGGGAGTTGACGGATATTTTGTTGCGATTTACTGCTAATACGAATGTTCAGGTAATGCAAGGCAGTAAAGTGATAGAAATTAGAAATGCTGGAATTGATAAGGGAAAAGCTGCTCTTTATTTCCTTTCGAAGGCGGATTACGATTTCGTCCTGGCCATAGGAGATGACAGGACAGACGAGGACTTTTTCCGAAGTTTGCCGCCTTCAGCTTGGACGATAAGAGTGGGAATGGTGCCTTCTAGTGCAAGATCTAATGTGATGAGTTATAAAGATGTTAGGAAGTTATTAAAGGAAATAAATAACTGCGCGAGGAGTGAAGGGTAATGGAGAAAGCATTTCGCTTTTTTTCCGAGGCTCATTGCGTCATGTTGCTTGGCATAAAATCAAGGAATCCAATTCAGCTACTTGAAGGTATTAAAAAGGTGCCCTCATCTTCGATATATTATCACACCCACAGATTTCTCCAACAGCATTATCGAGTTTCTCCCGAGCCTCCTAACGATTTTGCTTACTGGATAACTAATATTCTGGGGCTAAGAGAGCTGGGAGAAAGCATTTCAAGCGTGGATATCATTAATATAGACTCCCTGGAAGATCTCAGAAAGGAATATGTTACAAGACTTGAAAATCATATATTAAGCGGGGAATACATTAGCGATTGCATTGAGGGACATGAATTTCACTTTTTTGACTGCAAGACTTTTGTGTATCCCACGCCGTTCATCGCAAAAGACGTGGACGAGTTAAGGGAAGATCTGGAGAAGGTGCATATTAATTCACTTTGCTTTCATATTTTTGAGCCTAAATTGCGCTACCAAAGAAGAGAGAACGATTTTTCTGCCTGGCTGAGGAATATCGGAGAGGAAAAATTGGCTGATCAAATATCGAGGTTGGACCCTTACGCCTTTACTCTCGAGGGCTTGAGGCAGAAAATCATCAGAATATTGGGGAGAGATGATTGAAATGATGGCAAACATTAAAGATTATTCTTCAATAGTGGGACAAGCTGTTATCGATGAGCTATTTTTACTTGCCGATAAACTCAAGGGCAAGGTCATTCAGAATGTAAATTCCACTGCCGTAGGCGGAGGAGTAGCAGAGATTCTGTCTCGGATGATAAATCTTTTAAGACAACTCGGAGTGGATGCTCGTTGGGACGTAATTAAGGGTGACGAGAAGTTTTTTAACATTACGAAAAAGATGCACAACGCCTTGCACGGCGTTGACGTAGAGGTGTCGCTCAAAGAGCTCATGTACTTTCAGGAAGTTAACCGACAAAATGCCAAAGAAATGGATCTTTGCGGTGATATCTTGTTCATCCACGACCCTCAGCCAATTGCCCTGGTTGAACAGAAAGAGACCCTGGGCAAAAAGTGGGTGTGGAGATGTCACATTGATTTTACTACTCCCAAGGAAGAAGTTATGGCTTTTCTAAAGTTATATATCGAAAAATATGATAGCGCAGTGTTTTCAGCGCCGGCCTTTGCGAGGAAGTTGAGCATACCTCAAGTTTTGATCTCTCCCTCCATAGATCCCTTAAGCGATAAAAATAGGGAATTGCCTCAGGAAGTGATAAATTCCGTGTTGGATCGCTTCGGTATCGACAGAACTCGCCCCATAGTGACGCAAATCTCTCGTTTTGATTATTTGAAGGACCCCATAGGCGTTATCGAGGTGTATAAGAGGGTCAAAAAGCATATCGATTGCCAGCTCGTTCTTGCAGGCGGAGGCGCCACCGATGACCCGGAAGGAGCCAAAGTCCTAGAAGATGTTAAGAATGCCGCTGCAGATGATCCTGACATACATGTGCTGCTCCTTCCGCCTGCCAGCGATATCGAGATCAATGCGCTTCAAAGGGCTTCAAGCGTGATTTTACAAAAGTCGCTCAAAGAAGGATTCGGCCTCACAGTTGCGGAAGGTCTGTGGAAGGCAAAACCGGTGATCGCCTCGGCGGTTGGCGGAATCCCCCTTCAAATCGCACATAAATATTCCGGGATCCTCACCCACTCTATTGACGGAACGGTACATTATCTAAAACAACTTTTATATGAACCCGGCTATGCTCAAAGATTAGCCTTGAATGGCAAAGAACACATTAAAAACAACTTTCTCATAACAAGGCATATTCGCGATTATTTACTCCTCTTTTTGTCGTTATATCACGAAGACGATATAGTTGGTTTGAATGAAATGGGTCTTTAATGTTTGAGTTTTAAAGTGACGCGTGACGAGGGTGTTCACATTAGGTTTTGATCGATGATTTGAAGCGTCTTCGTGATGTCGTCGTGTATTACGCCGTCAGCTAAGTCGTCAAAGGGGGTAGGGGTTCTGTTTACGATGAAAAGTTTAGCGCCTCTTCGTTTGGCCATGACGGGGTATTGATTGGCAGGTGAGACTTCCAGGGATGATCCTAATACGAGAAAACAGCTGCATGTCATAGAAAGTTCATGAGCTTTTGCCAATGCCTCCTGGGGAAGGAGTTCTCCGAACAACACGACTTTTGGTCTCAGGGCACCGTTGCACTCAGGACACTCGATTTGATCTAGAAGCGTGACGCTGTCGAATGTCCTTCCGCAGAGCGAGCAAAGAACCTCTCGAAGGTTCCCGTGAAGCTCGTACACTTTCGCTGACCCTGCCTGTTGGTGCAGGCGATCTACATTTTGGGTTATGATGCCTAAAAGCAATCCCTCACGTTCCCATTTGGCAAGAATTTCATGTCCTTTGTTCGGTTTGACCCCAAGCAGCGCTTGGATTCTGTAGCGGTAAAATTCATAAAATTCCTCAGGATTGTGTCTCATCGCTTCTATCGAAGCCAATTGTCTAGGATCACGGTTTTTCCATAGCCCTTGGTCACCGCGAAAGTCGGGCAACCCCGAAGCCGTGCTCATCCCTGCGCCGGTTAAGACTACCACCTCTTTTTTACTGAGGTGATCCGCAATGCGTTCCAATACATCCATTTATACTTCACCCTTGAAGAAAATATTTGTAGACAATTTGCGAAAAATATAGCTGAAAACCAGTCATACTTTTGCTTTGTTTCACTTGGTTTACTGCAATGTACAGTATAGTATGTAAAAAGGGACTAAGCAAGCAATAGGAAAGGTTACTCTGCAACAAAAAGGACTACCCTAAGGTTTTCTCAAAGTATTTGTGAAAATAAACAGGAGGGTTGATGATTTTGTCACTTAAAATGACCTTTTACGATGGGACGAATTGCATTGGCGGCAATAAGATACTGCTGGAAGACAGCGGAGTGGGCCTTTTCATGGATTTTGGCACCAACTTTAAGGCCGAAGGAATGTACTTTGACGAATTCCTCCAGCCCCGAAGCACCTTTGGATTCATGGATCTACTGGTCTTTGGCATGCTGCCCCCGCTTATGGGCATTTATCGTTCCGACCTAGAGTATCCCGGCGTATGGGAAAGATTCTCCGGCCATCCGCTGTTCAAAGAGATAGAAGCACAGGGAGTTCTCCTTTCCCATGCCCATTTTGATCACTGCGGGTATCTTTCCTATCTCAGGGAGGACATTCCGATATTTACTAGCATCACTAGTGCAGTTGTTTGCAAGGCCCTGCAGGATACAGGTGGGGGAGCCAGATTACAGGAAATATGTTATACGGCTCCGCGGGAATTAAAGGATGACTTGCTGAAAACGACCCACTACAAGAAGGTACCGTACTGTCAGCGTCCCTATCATGTCTTCGGTAAGGATATCATACCCCCCGCTGCGCATAAATTTTGGGAACGTTGCAGTACTTCTCGGGAGTTGGACTGCCGGCAGTTAGAGGGATGCGGGGACGTTGCTGAGATAGCAAACCTTGAGGTGCGCTTCTGGCCCGTCGATCACTCCATACCTGGCGCAGGGGCTTTTGCTGTGAAAACTTCGGCGGGTTGGGTGGTATATACTGGAGATATCAGGCTCCATGGTAAACGAGGGTGTCTGAGCGAGCGCTTTATTAATGAAGCTGCCAAGCTCAAACCCAGGGCGCTCATCTGCGAGGGAACGCACCCCATGGTTGAGAGACCAGTAACGGAGGAACAAGTGGCCGCCAACTGTTTTCAGGTTGTAAAGGAGACCAACGGCCTGGTGGTGGCTGACTTCGGCCCCAGGAATGTCGAGCGGCTGCTGTCGTTTCTGGAAATAGCCAGGGAGACTGACAGATTGCTGGTTCTCACCCCAAAGGATGTATATTTGCTCGAAGCCCTGCGTGCGGCGGATGAACTCTCTGTTCCTGACCCCTACAAAGATGACAGAATAGCCCTATATGCTCGTCCCAAGGCTGTGCGCCAAAAGTGGGAGGAAGAGTTGCTTGCCATGTTTAGGGAGCGCGCCCCCGAAAGGTTGATGGATGCGGGAAGGGTTAAAGCTGAGCAGGGAAGCTTAATTCTGTGTTTCTCCTACTACGACTTCCACGCCTTGCTGGATATCGAACCAAAATGCGGGACTTACATCTACTCCTCTAGTGAGGCTTTCAATGAAGAGATGCTACTTGATCACGAAAAGGTATGTAACTGGATAAAATTCTTTGGTTTCAAACTGTACGGCGCTTTGGGCAAGGACAGAGAGAAGTCGGGGTTTCATGCCAGTGGCCACATCCACGGCCCAGGGATAGAAGAATTGGTGGAAACGCTGCAACCCGAGGTTCTTGTTCCTGTGCATACAGAAAATACTGAGTTTTTCCGTCGCTTTGATGGGCTGACCAGGGTGATTGTGCCACACCAGGGACTTTCCCTGGAGTTAGACTAACTAATGTTCTTACAATGCTTAAAATAGCCTTTACGAAAAAATGTGATTGAAGTGCTGTTCAGAGTTATAATTAATACGTAAATTAACTATAAAAACATAAGGCAAGTTTTTGTGGGTTAGGAGGTGAGTCAAAAGACTGAGAGGACGTTACCTGGAAAGCAGGCAGAAGATCCAGACTATGACTTATTGAAGGAGTTGGTGCGGTAGTCTAAGACGGTACGTTATGTACCATGTTTTCCGAGTTGTCGGCCTTCCTCGCAAGTCAAGGAGATGGCTGCCAGCCGATAGGGCATAGCGGGAAACGGTTATGCCTCCCATCTTTGGAAAGGAAAACAAATGAGTGTGCCTATCCGAGGAGGGGGAGTAAAGTGTATAACTGCTACAATGGGAAGATCTTAAATGTGAATCTTACCGAAAAGAAGTACTGGGTCGAGCAAATTCCGGATGAATGGGTTTTAAACTACATAGGCGGAGAGGGATTTGGAGCTAAATACCTTTCCTTGAACCTTCCAGAAAACGTAGATCCTTTAAGTGAAGATAACAAGCTTCTGTTTATTTGTGGTCCTCTTACCGATACCAAGGCGCCTTCTTGCGGGAGAACGGTAGTGATGTTCAAGTCGCCTTTGACTGGGACGATCGGGGCAGCCAATGCGGGCGGAGCATGGGCGCCGCAGCTTAAAAGGGCAGGTTACGATATGCTCGTGATACACGGGCGCGCCGAATCGCCAACCTACATTTTCATCAATGATGACGAAGTGACCTTTCACTGCGCGGAAAAACTCTGGGGTAAAAGCACCGGTCATACCGAGGAGGCCATAAGAAAGGAGACCGGAAATCCCAAAGCGGAGGTTGCCTGTATCGGAGCTAGCGGCGAAAGGCTTGTCCGATACGCTGCAGTTATGATGGGGAATGATCATGCTGCAGGTCGTGGAGGCGGTGGCGCCGTGATGGGGTCCAAAAACCTAAAGGCCGTTGCCGTTTACGGTTCAGCCGATCGCCTTCCTGTTCATGACCCCGGAAGGTTTGATGCCGGTGTTAAAAAAGCCATCCAAGAACTTTATGCCGAAGCTTTTGTAAGAGATGAATTAATGAAATACGGGACTCCATCTTTTTTCGATTCAATGAACGCGCTTGGCCTGGTGCCAGCATATAATTGGCAACGCACTACAACAGATTTCGACAAAGAGATCGGATATGAAGCTTATCACAGAAAGTTAGAGGTAAAACAGGACCGTTGTTACAACTGTCCCATAGGTTGCGTGCGCAGGACGAGGATTCCTGAAGGGAAGTACAAAGGACTTTCTGGTACAGGCCCGGAATATGAAACCGTTGCGGCTTTCGGGCAAAAATTGGGCAACACTGATCTTTATTCCATCACTGTTGCGAATTACATTTCTAACGACGCTGGGCTTGACGTCATATCTGCTGGCCAAGTGATCGCTACAGCGATGGAATGGTACGAAAAGGGCATAATTGACGCTACGACCACCGAAGGCTTAGAGCTTACCTGGGGAAACGGAGACGCCATAGTGGAGCTCGTGGAACGTATTGCATTGCGAAAAGGGGCATTTGCAACACTTTTGGGGGAAGGGTCTCTCCGAGCAGCGAAAGAAATTGGAGGGGATGCAGAGAAATACGTCATGCACGTGAAGGGCCTTGAAATGGCTGCTGACGGAGTCAGGGCCAGCAAGGGCGAAGCCTTGTCGCACATGATTTCGCCCCGTGGGGCGGACCATTTGAGACCCTATGGCGCAATAATCGATGCCTTCGGCTATTTGGAAGAAGAGGTGGGGGTATTTGAGCACGTTGATCCCCTTAGCGAGGAGAATAAGGCATGGGTCAAGCCTTTAGAAGAATATTTCATGGCGACCAACTTGCTGGGTGTATGTTTGTTTACGAGCATAACTCTTGCTATAAAAGCAAAGACTTGGGCAGAGCTTTTTAGCAGTGCTACGGGAATGGAATGCTCATATAAAGATCTTTTTAAGATCAGCGAACGAGTCCTTAACCTGGAACGTTTATTTAATGTGAGAGAGGGCTTCACCAGAAAAGATGATTATTTACCTGAACGATTCAGCAAAGAGCCCGCACCGGACGGTCCTGCCAAGGGGTGTGTTGTAAACCAGGATAGGTTGCTCGACCTCATTTACGAGGCCAAGGGGTGGGATTCGCAAGGGGTACCTACACGACAAAAACTTGACGAACTTGGGCTTTGAAAGAGATGTAAGGCAAAGGAGGAGAGGAAAATGAAGAGTTGGAAAATTGGGTTTGGGGTATGTTTAGTGTTGTTGTTTTGCATGTCTATTTCTACCTTTGCTTTGGCAGCATCGCCGGGGGTTCCGGTAGGAGCGCCATCACCCTATAGCGCGATGGTCTCAACGGCCCATCCCCTGTCTTCTCAAGTGGGAGCTCAAATATTGGCAAAGGGCGGCAATGCCGTGGATGCTGCTATAGCGGTTCAATTTGCCCTAAACGTAGTGGAACCTATGATGAGCGGCATTGGGGGCGGAGGTTTTATGATGATCTACCTTGCCGATGAGAATAAAGTCCTCATCATCGACTCAAGGGAAAAGGCGCCTTCCGCTGCAACGCCAGATATGTTCCTAAAAGAAGATGGCACCCCCATGGAATTTGCGGATGCCGTACGTTCCGGTAATTCCGTGGGTGTGCCGGGCACTTTGATGGGCCTTTATAAAGCGTACGAACTTTACGGCACGTTGCCTTGGGCAGATCTGATCGAACCTGCAATCGAGCTAGCTGAAAATGGTCACAAGATCAATCGTCCTTTGGCAGAAAGCATAAAAGAGGAAATGAAAAAGTTTAACGATGCAGCCAAAAAAGTGTTCGCGCCCAAGGGAGAACCTTTGCCTGAGGGGACTTTTTTACTCCAGCCTGACCTGGCGAAGACATTTAAGCTCATAAGGGATTACGGTCCGGCGGTTTTCTACGGCAAGATCCCGGACGGATCTGGTGATCTATTGGCGTTAAAGGGCCTCAAAGATACAGACGAAATTAAAGGGGCGATCAAGGCAAAATTCGATGAAAAAAAGATAGCAGAGCATGCCGGTGAAATCGGGAAAGCAGTCGTCGAAACAGTGCGGTCACGTCATGGGCGAATGACGATGGAAGATCTGGCTGGCTACGAGGTAGCTTTGCGGGAGCCCGTGCGAGGCACTTATCGCGGTTATGAGATCGTGACCATGTGCCCACCCAGCTCTGGAGGGCTTACGCTCCTGCAGATGCTCAAAATATTGGAAGGCTTCGATTTAAAGTCAATGGGTCCATACAGAGCTGATACCATGCATCTCATGATAGAGACCATGCATTTGGCCTATGCGGATCGTGGCGAATATTTGGCGGACAGTGACTTCGTGGATATCCCGTATAAAGGGTATTTAAATCCCAAATATATTGAAGAACGCCGTGCCTTGATAGACATGAAAGCTGCAAATAAAGACGTTCAACCTGGGGATCCCTGGAAGTATGAGGATCGTAAACAGGCTAAAGCCTTTCAAACTGTTTCTGCCTTGGACGAAAGGGGGGAGACAACCCATTTTACTGTGTTGGATAAATGGGGCAACATGGTATCTTACACTACTACAATAGAAGAAGCCTTCGGCAGCGGAATGATGGTGCCCGGATATGGCTTCATGCTCAACAACGAAATGACCGATTTCGATTTTACCCCAGGCGGTATCAACCAAGTAGAGCCTCACAAACGTCCTCGAAGCAGCATGACTCCGACGATAGTGTTTAAAGGTGGAAAACCAGCCTTTAGCGTAGGTTCGCCGGGCGGATCAACCATCATCGTAACGGTGCTGGAAGTGATCACAAACCTGCTGGATCACGGTATGAGCATACAAAGGGCCATCGATGCCCCGCGTTTCATGAGCTCAAAATATCCCGAGGTAAGCTGGGAGAGGGGAATACCCAAATCAGTACGAATTGAGCTAGAGGCCCGCGGGCATAAATTCAAGGAGGAGCCCACCGTTCAAGGTAGCGTTCAGAGCATCGTCATAGACCTAGAAAGTGGCAAAATTTACGGCGGAGCTGATTCCCGCCGAGAAGGTACTGTGATCGGGGTGTTGTAAGAGCAAAAGTATTCTGCCAGGTTAGTAACGTGACACTTGTACAGCATAGCTGGGAAAGGCGGAGTAGCATTTCCCAGCTATGCTAAGAATGGGCGGTATAACGTTATTTTTTACGTTATTAACGACGATCGTAGGTGCCGCATCGGTTGTAGGTTACACAGGCTGGTATTACATAAGGGGGATATCACAGCTATGGTTTACCATTGGAATAACGATCTCTTACATCGTTTATATATATTACCTTGGTCCCCGCATTCATCAATGTAGAGAATATATATCGAGACCTTGGGATACAACTTGAAAGGTGTTCAGATCCTGAGGGATCGTCCGATATTGGCAACGTGAGCCACCGCTGCCCTGCTTAAAGGTGGCTGGGTGTTGGGTCGAATTGCCCTAAGGACATTTATCGACGAGAAATTACGCAGTGAGATGTCTGTTATCCTGAAATAAAGATTAATCTTTGTTTAACCACTTGACCTGGAACGAATTATATGGATCATAGTTTGCGAGGAATTGCATTTAATATAGTTAGGGGTGCAGGTATATGAATGCGTCAAATCGAAAGTACAGTACTGCTGAAATTATGCGTTTTTTGATCCCTTCATTATTGGGAATTTTCCTTTTCTTGGTCCCCGTTCCCCAAGATGGAACTCTCAACACTGTATTAGGAATCATCATCGATTGGGCTAAAGATGCCTTTAAACCGTTTTTAACGGTTACGGCAATGATTTTAGTCGTGTTAAGTGCTATTATCACGGTGTATGCAACGCTTTTAAAGCCGAGTTCCATCATGAAAAACCAATTTTTTAAGGACCTCTTTGTGGTGGGTCCCCTTTGGTTTGTTTCTAGACTTGCGGGGGCAATATTTTTCATAATGATTTTTTACAAGATAGGACCTGAGGCTATATGGAGCATGGATACCGGAGGAACGCCTGCATTGGTGCTGGCTCCTTCTTTGTTGGTGATTTTTAGCGTTTTGGCTGCTGCGGTTTCGCTTTTAACGGACTTCGGATTAATGGAATACGTCGGAACTTTGGCTCGGCCACTGATGCAGCCTCTGTTTAAGCTTCCCGGAAGGTCAGCCATTGATTGTTTAGCGTCGTGGCTTGGAAGTAACTCCGTAGGGGTCGTAATTACCACAAGATTACATGACGCAGGGTATTATAGCGATCGTGAAGCGTCTATTATCGCTACATCTTTTTCCGTCATAAGTGTTGCCTATATTTATGTGATGGCCGATTTCGTTGGTTTGCCCCACATGTATTTTCAAATTCTTATTGCCATTTACATCGTGTCTCTAATCCTTGCCATATTGGCACCACGCATATGGCCCCTTAAAAACATACCTGATACGTACTCGGGGAGGTCAGGACAACAAATACCTGAAAGGGAAATTCCTGCGGGGTATTCATTGAGCGAATGGGCTTTGGCCTCCGCCGTTGAGAGGGCTAAAAAGGAAGGTATCAATACAATAATCAAAACTTGCTATCAAACCTTTTCTTTTCTTGTCGTTAGCACCATGCCGCTTGTCGTGTCTTGGGGTACCATTGTGCTCATCATTGCAACTTATACTCCCGTATTTCAGTGGATTTCTTTGCCCTTTGAGTGGTTGTTGGAGTTGGTCAGAATTCCCGAAGCTTTCAAAGTGGCGCCTGCCTTTGTGCTTGCCTTTGCCGATCAATTTTTGGCTGCAGTTATTGGAGCGACCTGTACCACTGTTGCTGGCAAATTTATGTGTGCCTGCATATCTGCAACCGGAATAATTTATATGACCGAGATCGGAGTTTTGATATTAAATTCCTCTATACCTTTAAATTTTTGGGAACTCACGGCCATATATTTTATAAGGGCTGTGCTTTCAGTGTTTTTATTAGCCCCCTTTGTGTGGTTGTTCTGTTGATATTGTTATTTTCTTTTTCTGCTCAAATTGCACATAAAAAGGCAGAGATTTCGTCTCTGCCTTTTTTGTTGCCAAACCCCTCATTAATATAGGTTTAAGTCAATGTCACGATTTTGTTACGTCATAGCGATAAATGCGTTACTTCCTTTTGTTATCATTCATCTGAAAGTTAAAAATAAAAATTGGAGGGGTAAATGATGAAAAAATTGGTGATGTCGTTACTTGCAGCAATTTTGATACTTGGTGTGTTTGGTAACGGAGCTTTGGCAGCAAGCCTTACCTTAAAGGGATCTACCACGGTGTTGCCCATAGCTCAGGCAGCTATGGAAAAATACAAAGCGCTTTACCCCGATACAGAATTTTCTATCTCTGGGGAAGGAAGCGGAAATGGAATCAAGGCGTTAATAGACGGAACGTGTGAGATAGCCAATTCCTCCAGGTTCATTAAATTGGAGGAAGTAAAATTAGCTTTCGAAAAGGGCGCTTATCCTGTGCCCTTTGGGGTGGCAATAGATGCAATAGTTCCCGTAGTTCATCCCGATAATTCAGCGAACAACCTCACGTTGCAGCAACTGAGGGATATTTATAACGGCAAAATAACTAACTGGAAAGAAGTTGGGGGGTCCGACAAACCGATCGCCGTGCTGACGCGGGATACCAGCTCTGGCACATACGAAGTTTGGGAAGAAAAGGTCATGAAGGGTGACAAAGTAACACCTAAAGCACAGGTCATGGCCTCAAATGGTGCAATCGTACAGGTAGTTGCGACAAATCAATCGGCCATCGGTTACATCGGGATAGGGTATCTAAACGAGAGCCTAAAGGGCTTAAATGTTGAAAACATAGAGGCAAGTGTAGAGACGGCCCGTACCGGAGAGTACCCGATTTCAAGATATCTTTTCATGTTTACGCGAGGATGGCCGACGGGAGAGACGATGAGGTTCATCAATTTCGTCTTAAGCGATGAGGGGCAGAAAATCGTGGCAGATACAGGGTTTGTCCCGATTCGGTAGTTAAAGACAAGAGGTCGGGAATTTACCTAAGCCGTTATCATATAGCTTCATAGTTAAACTACAGTTCGGGTAAATTCCCGACAGTTAAATTCTCTAATTTCTCAAACCAAAAGCTCTAATGGAATTTGGTACAGCCAAAACTGCAACGCCGACATCAGAAAAACAATCTATCTAATAATTTTAAACTTCACACAGCAGGAATATATTCATACTTTTTCAAACCTGGAAGGGTTACATAACCGTTACATAACTGTAAAAAATACGCTACATAGTTATGCTAAAATTTATGCGGAAATCCATGAAGCCATCTTAAGCAAGATGGGAGGAATGGCCTGGTGAAAAAATCGATAACTTTACTTACAACGGTAATTCTAATGCTAAGCCTGTTGAACAATATCGCTGAAGCTTCAAGTCTTATAATAAAAGGTTCGACTACAGTGCTACCAATAGCGCAGGCGGTCATAGAAAGTTACGTAGCTCTTTATCCCGATATTAAATGTTCGCTCTCAGGTGAAGGAAGCGGAAACGGAATCAAAGCTCTAATAGACGGGACATGCGATATAGCCAATTCATCCAGGTTTATAGAAGTGGAAGAAGCTGAAATGGCCTTTAAAAAAGGCGCCTACCCCGTCCCATTTGGAGTGGCAATAGATGCAATAATCCCTATCGTTCACCCTGAAAATCCGGTCGATAATTTAACTTTAGAACAATTAAGGGATATATACATCGGGAAAATAACGAACTGGAAAGAAGTTGGTGGTCCGGACAAAGGAATAGCCGTAATAACGAGGGACACCAGTTCAGGTACATTTGAAATTTGGGATGAAAAGGTCATGAAAGGCGCCAAAGTAACTCCCAGAGCACAAATTATGGCCTCGAGTGGAGCAATCGTCCAAGCAGTCTCTCAAAATAGGTTAGCGATTAGCTACATAGGAATCGGGTATATGAATAAATATGTGAAAGGCCTGAAAGTGGAAGACGTTGAAGCAACTCCCGAGACCGTTCGTACAGGCGAATTTCCCATATCCCGATATTTGTTCATGTTCACCAGAGGGTGGCCTCAGGGTGAAACGTTGCGTTTTATCAACTTTATCTTGAGCGACGAAGGCCAAAAGATTGTTGAAAGAACCGGATTTGTTACGATTCGATAAAAAACAATGTAAATCATTGAAAAACCAATTTAATCTCGTTTAAATCCATATCACAGTCATCAATTGTCTTTCCGAGGAAAAAGCTATAAAAATTTTTTTATCCAGTTTAATCAAGGAGGACCGTGAGGTTGAAAGATCTTAAGGCGACAGATTTCATAGCTAAAATAACCATTAGCACAATAGCCATGATCGGTATATTTATTCTCATCTTTATATTATTTTTTCTTGCGAAAGAGGGCATACCCATATTAAAATCTACTACACTAAAGGACTTATTGTTCGGTCTTTATTGGTATCCAACCTATTCGCCTCCCGAGTTTGGCATGCTGCCCTTAATAGCAGGTTCTTTGGCGGTAACTCTTTTGTCTTCCCTCATTGCCCTTCCGATCAGCATCTTGGTGTCCTTATTTTTATCAGAGGTATGCCCTAAAACATTGAGAAACATATTAAAACCAACCCTTGAAATCTTAGGATTTCTACCCTCTGTAGTTCTTGGTTTTTTAGGAATGGTCATCATAGCTCCATGGCTTCAAAACTCTTTTGATTTGCTGACGGGGCTCAATTTGTTCAACGCATCCATTCTGTTAGGCCTTCTTATAATTCCTATCACCGGCTCGCTCGCTGATGATGCAATTTCCTCTGTTCCCACAGATATTAGAGCGGCTGCCTTTGCCCTTGGGGCTACCAGGGAAGAAACAATCTCAAAAGTTGTCTTGCCGGCTGCACTCCCGGGAATTCTTCAAGCATGTTTACTAGGGATGATGAGGGGAGTTGGCGAAACAATGGTCGTTTTAATGGCGGCTGGCGGCGCTGCCATTATTCCTGAGAGCCTCTTTGATCCAGTAAGGCCTCTAACTTCTACCATAGCAGCTGAGATGGGCGAAACACCCGTTGGTTCCCCCCATTATCATGCTCTATTTTTTGCCGGTTTACTTCTTTTATTAATGACGTTAATCCTTAACTTAACAGCTATTTGGATCGAAAAACGCTGGAGGTGGCAATGGCGTTGAATGCTAGAAAGTTCAAGGATAGGTTATTAACATACGTTTTATGGAGCTCAATGATTTTGGTCATTATAGTTTTATTAAGCATTTTGGTTTTTATAGTGACCCAAGGGATTGGTGCTATATCAATAGAATTTTTAACGCAGCCACCCCGCAATTCCATGACTGAGGGAGGGATTTTGACTCCACTCATAGGTACGTTGCAGCTTATTATCGTGTCCATGATGTTCTCCCTTCCTGTTGGCGTGTGTACTGCAATTTATTTGGTTGAGTATGCAAAGGAAGACATCTATACTACAACTCTTAGATTGGCCATAAGGAGCTTAGCCGGTATCCCATCGGTAGTTTACGGCTTATTTGGCCTATCATTTTTTTGCATATTATTGAGATTTAAACCATCCCTTTTGTCGGCAGGATTAACCTTGGGTTGTTTGGCTCTCCCGCTTATAGTCGGGGCAGCAGAGACAGCCTTGCAAGCCGTACCACAAAGCCTAAGGGATGCAGCTTACGCTCTCGGAGCTACTAAATGGCAAACCATCAGCAAGGTAGTTATACCCGCAGCTTTGCCATCAGTGCTTACCGGGGCAATTTTATCCGTGGGAAGAGTAGCCGGCGAAACGGCGCCCATCATGTTTACCGGCGCAGCCTTTTTCACTCCGGGAATTGCCAAAAGCTTATTCGATGAAGTAATGGCACTGCCGTTCCATGTATACGTCTTGGCAACTGCTGGCACCTTTATCGATAAAACACGCCCCTTACAATACGGAGCTATTTTAGTCTTAATGGCCCTAGTCCTCGGGATTACCTTAATTGGTGTAATAATGCGTGCAAAACTAAGTCGTAGAGACTATCTGATGTAACAATGTAACGAAGGAAGGGCAGGAAAAATGGTTATTGATTCTATGAATAACGTAAAAATTAAAGTGGAAAACTTAAGTCTATATTATGGCGATAGTCCGGCATTAAAAAACATAAATATGCATATATACAACCAAAGTGTCACTGCACTCATAGGGCCTTCTGGTTGTGGAAAGAGCAGTTTTTTAAGATGTCTCAATCGAATGAACGATTTCATACCAAATACTAGAGTTGAAGGAAACGTTTATTTAGACGGCCTAAATATTTATTCTTCTAATGTCGAATTGATTGAGCTAAGGAAAAAAGTAGGGATGGTATTTCAACGCCCCAACCCCTTTCCCATGTCAATTTACGATAACGTGGCCTTTGGACCCAGGCTTCACGGCATTAAAGACAGGGAGAAATTGGACGAAATTGTTGAAAGCAGTCTAAGGTCAGCGGCTTTGTGGGATGAGGTAAAAGGCATTTTGACGAGATCAGCTTTATCTTTATCGGGAGGTCAACAACAACGTCTATGCGTGGCAAGGGCAATAGCAGTAAAACCCGAAGTACTTTTGATGGATGAACCAACTTCTGCTCTTGATCCTCTGGCAACTGCGCGTATTGAGCAATTAATACGAAACTTAAAAAAATATTTCACAATCGTTATTGTGACACACAATATGCAACAAGCTGCTAGAATATCGGATGTAACAGCTTTCTTCCTGATGGGCGAATTAATCGAAGTGGAACCTACCGAAAAGATATTTACTGCACCGGAGGATCAACGTACAGCAGATTATATTACAGGACGTTTCGGATAAATTATCAAATTCTCCTCTAATCTTCAATAACAGAAAATACGAAGGAGTTGACGGGAGAGATGGAGCTAGATGCGAGAGAACACATTGACATCGAATTAAGAAATTTAGAAGAAAAATTATTAAAACTTGGTAGATTAGCCGTGGATGCCTTATCGCGTTCAGTGGTTGCTCTAAAAGAGCAAGATGTATTGAAAGCAAGAGAAGTTATCGAGGGTGATGCCATACTCGATGAGCTCGCAGAAGATATTGACATGAGTTGTTTAAAGTTTATGGCTAGATTTCAACCTTTAGGACAAGACTTAAGAATTGTTTCGGCAATCATGCACATGGCGGTTGATTTAGAACGCATCGGCGATTACGGGACAAGTATAGCAAAACGTGCCATTAAACTTTCAGACCGTCCACACATTAAACCTCTTTTAGATATCCCACGCATGGAAGCTGACATAAGAAAAATGGTCAACCTAGCATTGGAAGCGTTAATGGAAAAAGATATAAAGAAGGCAGAAGAGGTTTGTCGCCTTGACGATGAGGTCGATGATCTGGATCGGCAAATTTTTCACGAACTTCTATTAATAATGATGGAAAGGCCACGTGTTATAGAGCAGGCAACGGAGCTTCTGTTAATTTCCCGTACCTTAGAAAGGGCTGGCGATCACGCCACAAATTTAGCCGAAAGGGTTATATACTTGGTTACCGGAAAGAAAGTGAGCGCCTCTCAAATCAGGAGGCCAAAGGAGGATAAGGATTGAAAGGAGAGCGAATTCTCGTCGTTGAAGATGAAGAAGATATAGCGTCTCTTATCAGTCGCTATTTAATAACGAAGGGATTTGATGTTACCATAGCACAAGATGGGGATAAAGCACTGGAATTGTGCTACGAACTGTTGCCTAAGCTGGTCGTCTTAGACTTAATGTTGCCATCGATGGACGGCTGGGAAGTTTGTCGTAGATTAAAAAAAGATCCTCTTACCAGGGATATACCTATAATAATTCTTACAGCCAGACGAGATGAAAGAGACGTAATTGAAGGTTTTGAGCTGGGTGCAGATGACTACGTGAAAAAGCCCTTCTCCCTCGCTGAATTACACGCCAGAATCAGATCGGTTTTAAGAAGAGTTACACCTCAATCCAATGGGATAATAAATCATGGACGATTTAAGCTAAATGCGGATGCAAATGAATTGCAATATGACCATGTAACGATCGATTTAACACCTATTGAAACCAGGATCATGAAGGTTTTATTGAAGAATGCACCAAAAATTACATCAAGAGAGGAATTGCTGGTAAAAGTATGGGGAACGTTGTTGGGAGAGTCTCGTGCCATTGATGCCCACATTTGCAGATTGAGGACAAAGTTCAAAGAAGCAGGGATTGATCCTAATCTAATTAGGACCATTCGATATCGAGGCTACAAAATAGCCGATAGCTGTGTGAGCGATGAGAAGCATTAAGATCCAGATCATCTTTTTCACATGCATCTTGGTGTTGCTGTCTCTTGGGTTGTCATGGTACATTGCATTGAAAACTTGTGAACGTTCGTTGGTGGAGTATTCTATTGCTGAGCTATCAAACGTAGCAGATGAGATATCAATATCGATACAACCAATGAATCGCCAGGGAGCCGTCCAATTTTTAACTATCAACAAAGGTTTAACGAACGCAAGAATATTATTGTACGATGCCAATGGAAAAAATTTATGGGATAGCCAACCCGAAGAAGCAAAAATAGAATACCTTTATGTAAGGCCTGAGTTTCAAAGGGCGCTCAAGGAGCCTTACAACGTGAGTTGCACGTATAATAAAACGTTGCGACTACATACTGTTAATGTTTTTAAAAAGATCGATTTGATAGATGGCAACGTTATAGTAATGCTATCAAAACCATTAGTTCAAGTTTCAAGGATCAGTCAAAAGTTAAACACGTACTTTTTCCTAGCCTTATTATCGTTATTTGCGTTTGCAATTTTACTAGGTCATTTAATAGTTCGAAGGATTTTACACCCTCTCAGTGAACTTAGTTCGGTGGCAGCAAATTTAGCTTCGGGGCACGCTGCAAAATTCTCACTTGTCGGTCCCCCAGAAGTTTCAAATTTAGCTGCTTCTTTAAAGGAAATGTCCGAAAATCTGCAACAAACCCTAGCACTCCTCAGCCAACAAAAAGATAATCTAAAACAATTACTGGATTCCCTGCCTGCAGGTGTGGTTCTTGCCGACAACCACGGAAAAATACGTTATCTCAACGAAAGTACCATAAGTTTGTTGGCCATGCACGAAGGAAGCTACGTTGGGAAACCCTTTGTCGGAGTTATTGGAATACCCAAGTTAATAGAACTTTATGATCGCCTGAAAGAAGCCCCCGAATCGGAGACATATTTCGATATTTCTAAGCCGGAAAAGAAATACTTATGTTGTAAGGGCAAAAGCATTGGGAGCGGATTTTTATTTTTAATAACAGATGTCACAGAACAAAGGCAACTAGAAATCGCCATGAGAAATTTTATTGCCGAGGCAAGTCATGAGTTCCAGACTCCTATGACGGTCATAAAGGCAGCGGCTGAAATAATGCTAGATAGCCCGGATCTTTCCAAAGAGGAACGAGAGGAATTACTTAAAAAGATTATAGAACAGCAGGACCGTGTATCCAATCTGGTCGATAATTTGCTCTACCTTGCAAGGCTGGAAGGGCAATCGATAGAAACGATGGCTCAGAATAGACACAAAATAAGGCTTGATCAACTAATAGAAGATCTAGTAAATGAATACAAAAGCTACCCCCAAGGACGAAACATAAAATGGAACGTAAATATACAGCTGAAGGATGCCTTTACCATGGGATCACCGGAGGAGTTAAAGAGGGCTATAGGAAACGTGATTGACAACGCAATAAAATATACTCGCAGAAAATATGGAGAAAAAGAGGGAGGCATAATATCTGTTTCATTATCGGACGGAGGTCGTTGGTGGCGTATATCTGTTTCCGACAATGGAGTTGGCATATCTCCCGATATCGTATTAAATATTTTTGATAGGTTTAAGAGAAGCTCTACAGATAAGATCCGACGAAAAGGAGAAATGACCGGTTTTGGGCTCGGATTAGCCATTGCGAAAAACATCATTGAAGCTCATAATGGTTTGATTGAAGTGACATCAGCAAGGGAACCGACTACATTTACGATTAACCTACCGAAGATGAAAGAGTAATGATGTTTTTAATGGATCTTTTCAAGCCTTGGCGTAAAAGAGGAATACTTGGAAAAGTTGGCCGATATGGCCGCTAAAAATATTTCCACGAAGAGCAACCCTCCCATGAAATGATTAAAGAGGATTATTTAACCCTCTTTAGGAGAGCGTTGGCGGATTAAATTA
>NZ_CALETC010000245.1:0-3022 GCF_937920065.1 Acetomicrobium mobile | reverse complement strand
TAATAATTTTATGTCCCTTCGTGGTAACTTTTGTGCCTCGCGTTTTGGGGCTGTAAAGAAAAGTTTCGCTAGCGGTGGACATATTTTAGGTCAACTGGAAAAGCTGTGGTACTTTCCTCATTGTGTCTGTTATGATGATAAAAGTGGATTCATATTTATGTCTCGGTTGGGGGTTAAGCGGACTATCGAGAAAAGTTGTATTTGGGAGAGGAGTATAGAAAATCAAGAAAATGAAGAAGGTGACAATTTATACCGATGGAGCATGTCTGGGAAACCCAGGTCCTGGAGGGTACGGCGTCGTGTTGCTTTACAACGGCCACAGAAAGGAAATATCGGGTGGCTTCAGGCTCACGACCAATAACAGGATGGAGATATATGCGGCCATAGTGGGATTAAGCGCGCTGAATTGCAGTTGCGAGGTGACGCTTTATACTGACTCCAGATATCTTGCTGACGCCATGAACAAAGGATGGGTCAGGCGTTGGAAGGCCAAAGGCTGGATGCGCAATAAAAAGGAAAAGGCGTTGAACGTGGATTTATGGAAAAAATTGTTAGAGCTGTGCGAGAAACACAAGGTTAAATTTATTTGGGTTAAAGGCCATGACGGCAATCCCGAAAACGAACGATGCGACGAGTTGTCCACATCTGCGGCGAGATTACCCGACTTGCCGGCGGATGAAGGATACGAGCGTTCAATAAAAAACAGCAAGTAAGCTATCCATATGGGTTGTTCGGCTACCCCCAAGAGTTTTTTCGGGGGGGTTAAAAATCGAGACTCAGCTTACTTGACTATAGTACAAAGAGAATAGTAAAATATTTTACGGAAATTAAATACGTCGCCAGGGGGTGCTTCGGTAAATCCGGGGCTGAGAGCATACCCCGAGTACTTGATCCAGGTAATGCTGGCGGAGGAATTGGCGAGCAAGAGAAGTTAAGCATTAGAAGAACTTTAAGGCCGCCAAAGGGCGGCTTTTTTTGTTGCTTCAACTTCCGTCACTTTCCTCTCCAGGTTTCATAACATTAAAGGAGGTTGTAGAACAATGAGGTTGGATGAACTCGTGATAACCAGAGCCATAGTCGACAGTTATTTCAAGAAGCTGACGAGCAATCTCGATGTGGATGTGGCGGTCGTAGGGGGTGGGCCGTCGGGCTTAGTGGCAGCGTATAAGCTTGCCAAGGCCGGCAAAAAGGTAGCCATTTACGAGCGCAGACTCAGCGTAGGAGGTGGGATGTGGGGAGGCGGAATGCTTTTTAACGAGATAGTTATACAAGAAGAGGCCAAACAAATTTTGGACGAGCTTGAGGTGAGGGCTTTTCCCTATGAAGTGCAGGGTTATTACACCGCTGATTCCGTAGAAGCGGTGAGCACTATCACCAGTAAAACCGTCAAAGCAGGGGCGGTGATATTTAACGGGATTAGCGTTGAGGACGTTGTAGTCCACGACGAAGGTCGCATACAAGGGCTTGTAATAAATTGGACGGCCATTGAAATGGCAGGGCTCCATGTCGACCCTTTATCGGTTCGTTGTAAGTATGTTATAGACGCTACCGGGCACGATACCGAAGTGGTCAAAGTGGTCGCTCACAAGATGCCTGGTAAGTTGTTAACTCCCACGGGTAATATAGAGGGCGAAAAATTCATGTTTCCTGACAGAGCAGAAAAGTTGACCATAGAAAACACCCGCGAGGTCTTCCCCGGACTTTATGTTGCTGGGATGGCAGTTAACGCTACATTTGGTGGTCCGAGAATGGGGCCAATCTTTGGAGGAATGTTATTATCCGGCGTGAAGGTTGCTGAAGATATTTTAAGAAACTTTGAGCCTTAAGGTGTGCTTTAGATTACTTATTTATTGATCCAAGGCCAAAGCATAGTTCAGGTAAATTGGGAGCGGGATTGTTTGACCATGGAGCCTTGCTCCAGATTTCCTAAGTCAAGAGCAGTTTATCAATTGAAAGAATTGCAAGATTATGGTAAATTTAAACAAACAATAGCGTAGGAGGTGTTAATGATGTTGGATATAACTCAGTATGTGCCACTTGGATTGGAAAGGACCGTTAAAAAGATTGTATCCGCTGATGATACCGTGGGTAACTCGTCGCTCTACCTAGAGCAATTTTTATCGACCTCTGCCTGTATAAACATGGTCGTGCGAATGGCGACGGAAGCTGTCGATAAAACTTTACCTGAAGGTTTTATTTCAGTCGGTTATCGTACTGAGATAACCCACGAAGAACCTACGATGATGGGAACCGAAGTTTCCTATAATATTACCCTCAAGGAGATAAACGGCAATAGATTGATCTTCGAATTTGAGATAAGCGATCACAAGGGCCTTGTGTGTTATGGAAAACACATCAGAGCCGTCGTTAACTATTCTAAACTACTGGAAAAAGCAAAGGAAAGAATGACTCAGTGAGGGGGAGTTGGTTTTGGCGTCACTTGACGGTGAAATAGATGTCGTAGAAAGCAAGGGATTTTGCATTGAAATAAGGCAAGATCGATGCAAGGGTTGTGAAATATGTGTGGAGTTTTGTCCAAAAAATGTCTTTGAAGCTGATAAGTTCGGTCGTCCAATTGTTCAAAGGTCCGAAGATTGCATAGGGTGCAACATCTGCTCACTACGTTGTCCTGACTTTGCAATTGAAGTCAAGCCGAAGGAGTGTCATGAAGTTGAGTAAAAAAACTGATTTTATTCTTGGTAACGAGGCGATGGTCGAGGGCGCATTAGTTGCAGGAGCTACGTTTTTTGCCGGTTATCCAATCACTCCTTCATCTGAGATTGCAGAAAGGGCTTCCAGGAGGTTGCCGCAAGTTGGCGGTTACTACCTTCAAATGGAAGACGAGATCGCAAGCATGGCTGCCATAATTGGCGCTTCCATAGGCGGTGCTAAGTCCTTCACGGCAACCTCCGGCCCTGGTTTCTCCTTGATGCAGGAAAATATCGGGCTAGCTGTCATGGCTGAGGTTCCTTGCGTGATAATAAATGTTCAAAGGTCGGGCCCGAGCACCGGCTTGGCCACT
>NZ_CALETC010000244.1:0-3670 GCF_937920065.1 Acetomicrobium mobile | reverse complement strand
TTGTTGATAAAGCGGGACTTTCGAATCACGATCGAGCGGCATTTCTAACATGTCAGGAAAACCCTCCAATAACTAACGGTAAACTTTCAAAATTTCCTTTCTCGGGCAGGGCTGACTTCCAAAGCCATTCTTTTTTTATTTTCCTCCAAAAAGCCAAAAACACGCAACAGAAATGTACCGCAAAACGCAATGGTAATGGTAGCCAAGCCAGTACCGCGAAGTGGGTACTGAACCGCCCCAGCTATTCCGGAGGCTTTTTATTTGAGTCCAGCTACAACAGCTGAGGTCTCCTGGAAATTATAATACTTTTCCTGAAAACTTCTGCAGGTGAAATATTTCCTATCGCACTAAATATCCTCTTGTTGTTGAGCCAATCAACCCATTCCAACGTGTTAAACTTGATGTCTTTAAAGTCATACAAATGCCTGCGCTTAGCGTTTGCTTCGGTCTTATGTAGACCAATTATGGACTTTGATCAGCACATTATTGCAAAGACCTCCTACACCGCTAACGGAAGGCTCTATCCTTGCCTCGCGTAACTTTTCGGTATAACGTATGGATAAACATCGAAATCCATGGTCAGCTTTTCTGATTCATGTCAGACGTTTTTTGCTAACCAACCCAAGTGTGGCTTAGGTCTAGAGCTTTTCTCCAATAGCGAAGGTTCCCGATTTGTAGAACTTCCAATTATGCCTATATTCGGCAAGAACAGACAATAGTATGAATGGTTTTTGTCAATTGTCCTTGGATGTTGCTAAGCAAAAAGAGCATTAGGAGAAAGCAGGAATATACTTGTAGGCACGATAATCTAGCAGGCCTATTTACTATTTAATCATGCTTACTTTGAAAAAACGACTTGATACTATAGGTGGCTCACAGTCTCCTATTATTGTCCTATTTACCGATCTAGACTGGCTTAAGCTTATTAACGATGCCATGAACCATGCCCAGAGCCAGGCAAAGGGTTGGCCCACCATCACAAAATAAGAGCGATTTAGCACTGATAATCCAGATATATAACTTAGAGAAAGCAAGCATTCTCGACAGTATATTATTCGAGAAAAGGCCACTTGCATCGGAGGAACAGGGCACTGTGCAAGAATTTTCAGAGAAAGGTTATTGTATTGTCAATTCATCGTCAAAATTGGCCTCTATTGCTCGACTTATCCTTTGACATCATGAACGTTGAGATGGTTAAGGTCACATCCTTAGGACTAAAAGAAGCATAAATAAAGCGCGATGCAGACACACAGTCTGGTCCATATGTAGAGAAGGAATTTATTCGGATGAACAAGGAAACTGACTCCGGAACGCACCCGCCTGAGCATACACCAGAGAATGAATAATGGTCACAAATAAGTAGCTGCCTGAACCCACGACTTCATATTAGTTTATCTTTATGCTTTATGCTTTTATCCTATATTTAGATGGTAAAAGGTTGAAGAAATAGTGTCCATAAATATGATTTTATTGTTTGGTGTGGACTTGAACAATTTCACCGTAAAACAATATGTGGTAGTCATTATCAACATACCATTTGTCTTTGATCTCTGGTGCTAGATTAAGCGGTTCCAAAGTTTGCTTGTAGACGATCCTACATTCTAACATAATATCACAGCCATATATGCCAGGCGAAGCCACGGCTGTTCCTGGCTGTCTCTTTAAGCTGAGCTCCTCAAATTTATCTACATTGCGACCGGACTTGCTGCCACAATAGACTAGGGCTTCTTTGAAAGCTCCTCCTAGCGGGACACTTAAAGTAAAGGATTCTGCCTTTTCAATCAGTTGGCGAGTGTAGCGTGAGAGTCGAACCAGAACTATACATACAGGCTTGTCCCATATGCGGCCTAACGTAGCCCAACCTACAGTCATAACGTTGACCTTATCTTCCAAGGCTACCGTAAGAAAAGCGCCCTCCTCGGCTAACTGTGAAATTATCTCCGGAATTATATCGGTTAGATTGACTTCTTTCATGTTTTTCATCAGGGTTGAAGCCTCCTTTTATTTTATTGCTCATTAATTGTATTATTATTCGCTGAACTCGCGAACTGGTATAGAACTCGGCCCTGGAATGGGCAATAAACACCTCATGTAAGCGCAGCTTTTCACACTTGTTCATTTATGCCAACCTACAGTTCTGTCCCTCTGATACTCAAAGCCCCTTTTCTACGAGATAGAGCAGTTTCATGTAGGGGGGGAGCCCCTCTATGACCGTCCGTTAGTTGTTGACATTTGACAGCGAGTGTGCTCAACAATGACTCCTAAATTGAGGTTAGGCACCCTAATGGCAGTTGTATCCAGTGCTCTAGATCTCTCTTCTTGAATAACAGACCGGCTTAAAATGGGGGGATTATAGTCGATAAGGCTCATTTCCGATAAAGCAAATAAATCCACCCTCCTGCATGAAGCATCAGTAATCGTGTTAAGTATGGTATCTAAATTTATCTCCAGCTCATCAACACCTATTTGCACAAGTCGCTCCTCCTCGAAAGCGTGTCTTAAGATTTAATCATTTATTTTTTATAATACCATCTTTGATAAAAAATATTGCAATCAGACAGCACCTAAGAACCGCGTCAAATTTTTATAGGATTTCTAGGAACCAGTCCCCGATGTATCTCAAAGGTCGGTGTTTGCAAGTTAGCTAAAAATCAGATCGCTATGACATATGCCCTTTAAAGACGTGTATAAAGGCGTTACCTTTCCGGTGCCGAGTGGACTCCCCCCCCTTAGAGAAGTTGTTTGCTATCAAGCTACCCCTGCCGGTATAGACGATCAGTCCTGGTATCAGACGGGAATGTATCGCCATATTCACAACTTCAATGGAAAGTTTTTGGGTCAACCGTTGTTTTATAGAGTATTCCACAATCTTTTTTAAGTATTTGTCCACTATAGCCGCTAGGTATAGATATCCTTTCGTAGGTGTGAATATAGGCAATGTCTATAGCTCATCTCTCATCAAGATATAAAGATATGTAGGAAAAAAGTTTCTATCCAGGACTTTACTTACTGCTAAGATATCAAAACCAAAGTAATTCGACATTGAACCTACGTTTTCTTTAAGCCCTTAAGGCTGCCTTTTAAGACATGCCCTGCAGACAACCCTTCATCTTTACGTGAAATACCTTTGAATTATCCTGGAAAGGCGAGTATTTCATTCAGGAACTTTGGAAAAGATGGCCACAGCTTTTATGGTATATTCAGGTCCTCCTGGACAACTGCCAATTTCTTCTTTAAGATGCTGCTTTCTTTTAGGTTCTCCCCTTCAAATTGGATTATATAGTCTAAACTTCATGCATTGAAAGAGGGGGAGGGGCGTTGGTCTTACCTAAAACATAAACGTGCAACGCCTTCCTTAGTTTTACATGACCGTTTCTATAAAGATCCTTTGAACCGCAATAAGGGCAAAACTTTAATTACAATAATTCTTTTTCTTCGACTACCTCTAATACCCTTAGACCTTCTAACCCAAGCAGCTTGCTAATATAATTTTGTGACCTTTGGTCATGTTGATAAGAGCCTCCTTTCTCAATCGGTTGGTTCTTACCACGATTATATTTTTTACGTCAAATTTTCCACACTGAAGATTATAGAGCCCCGAGACCTTGACAATCACGGCGTAATAGTAAGAATAGATTAATGACGATTCCAAGATTGTTTATAACACGAA
>NZ_CALETC010000243.1:0-3895 GCF_937920065.1 Acetomicrobium mobile | reverse complement strand
CCTACAAGACTTTGATAAGACTAGAACTTTATAAACTCGAGAAGCACTTCATGGGTGAAGATATGTACAGGCCTTTTGTGGCAGAGTGGTGACCAGTGATATGTATGTGATAATGGTCTACGATGTTGGAGAAGAACGCGTTGCGAAGGTTCTAAAGACGGGGAGGAAGTATCTTACATGGATTCAGAATTCTGTTTTTGAGGGACAAATTACAGAATCGAAGTTGGAGAAACTCAAGACGGAACTTAAGAAAATAATAGAGCCAGAAAAGGATAGTATCATATTCTTCAAACTTAGAGAAGCCTACTTGACGAAAAAAGAGATTATTGGTCGAGAAAAGCATGACACCTCTAACATCATATAAAAATCTGTCGACCCCAGATAATGCAAAAAACCCGGGACTTTGACAGAATGCACTCATTGAGCAACGGCATCGAGGAATCCAATACTTCATGGTAAAATGTTTTAGAAAAGGCTTTCCGTCATCGCAGGCAAAGTTTTTGTGCAAGAGGCGTTTTACTGCAGGGACGGTGGGTGTTTCTAGCTTACCTACGAGGGATTGAAACGATCCTTGAGCGACGAGGCTATGGACCCAGATCTTCGTTTCTAGCTTACCTGCAAGGGATTGAAACCAGCACAAAGGTAATTGAAGGAAAGCGACAAGTTTAGTTTCTAGCTTACCTACGAGGGATTGAAACTTTGGAAAGAAACGTGAGAAGAGCAATATTTAGAAGAATGGAGGAATGAATGAGAAAAACTGCTTTCAACGATGTGTCGGTAACCCTGGCACGCCCGTTTGTTAAATGGGCTGGCGGTAAAGCTCAACTATTGGATACCTTTAGGGATTATTATCCCAGAGCACTTCAGACTGGCCGGGTTAAAAGATATATCGAACCCTTTGTTGGTGGAGGCGCTGTGCTGTTTGACATTCTGCAAAGCTATAATGTTAAGGAAGCCTTTGTTTTTGACATTAACGAAGATTTGATAAATGCTTATAATGTTGTAAAATATTGCGTTAATGAGCTCATTGAGATACTTTCATTTTTGGAACGGGAATACTTGAGGGCGGATGAAGAAGAACGTAAGCATATGTATTATGATATTAGGAATTTATACAACAATGCCAATAAACAGCCGGGCTTGAATGTGGAAAGAGCCGCTCAATTCATATTTCTCAATCACACATGCTTTAATGGTTTGTATAGAGTAAATAAGGCGGGACTTTTCAATGTGCCGGCGGGGCGCTATAAAAATCCTAAAATCTACGACGAAGAAAACCTATATTCGGTTAGCAATGTGCTTAAAAAAGTTAGTATATTCGCTGCTGATTATAAGGCGAGCTTGAATTATGTAGATAAGGATAGCTTTGTCTACATTGATCCGCCATACAGGCCGCTTACTGCTACAGCCCGTTTTACATCATATAGCAGATATGACTTTACCGATGACGATCAAATCGAGTTAGCTCAAGTCTTTAGAGAGATGAATAAGATGGGTGCTTTGCTAATGCTCAGCAACTCTGATCCGAAAAACGTTGATTTAAATGATAGCTTTTTTGACGAATTATATAAGGATTTTCATATTTATAGAGTTTACGCTAAGCGCAGCATCAATGCTAAGGCCGATGGAAGGGCGAGCATTAGTGAGCTGATTGTGACAAATTATAAAGTAAAAAGAGGAGTATATGAAATATAGCAACCTATTTTATAAACTTATAAGTTGCAAGGATGAGGATGATGTATTTGAATACCTTATAAGAAATTTGAAAGAAACTATTATAAGCTGGGATTTTTTTGTAGCATGGGAAAAAGTGATTAACAAGGTGGAGGATATAGAAATCTCGCTTAACTTGCTTAACTATCTCGTTGGGAAAGAGAATATAACCGAAAAGTTTGCAGAGCTTGTCTCAAAGTATCCGGAGGTAATTGATGTTTTGCCAGTACTTGTTGCATGGCGAGCGAAAAACGTTAAAGTGCTCGACCCTCTTGATGATAATATCTTTAATTACAAAGAATACTCTTTTGAGAAAAAGTCTTCATACACAACTGAAGAAATAGCATCATTGACCGAATTTGCAGATAAGACAGGCCTGCTTGCTATGTTTAAAAATGAGAATATAAAAAGCGTCGTAGATTATGTTACTGGTGTCGAAGTTGGCCTTGATACGAATGCAAGGAAGAATAGAAGTGGTGCGGCTATGGAAATGATAACCGAGCTATTGATAAAAAGGATTTGCGCCAAGAATCGCTATAATTATATTTCACAAGCTACTGCTCATAAAATAAATGAATTGTTTGGTTATGAGGTAAAAGTTGATAAATCGGAGCGTTCATTCGATTTCGCCATAGACAATGGGGATAAGCTTTATCTTGTCGAGACGAACTACTACGGTGGAGGAGGCTCTAAGTTAAAAGCAGTGGCAGGAGAATTTGTGACTTTGTGTAGGTTTTTAAAAAGAGAAACGCCGCAGCATACCTTTATTTGGATAACAGACGGCTTGGGCTGGAAGACGGCAAAAAAACCATTGAGGGAAGCGTTTGATGAAGTCGATTATATATTAAACCTCTCCATGCTGGAAAACGGAGTGTTGGAGAACATTATATTGGAAGGACTATAAAGGTATGTCGCTAAAAGTGAAGTGTCCTATATGTGGCTATAAATGCACCAAGACGGAGTATGCAAAACATCTTGAATCGTACCACGTTGAAGATTATCAGCGTATCGTAGACGAAATAAACAAAGATATAAAGAATGGCATGAGCATAAAAGATGTAGCGCAAAAGAATTCCTTGACTGAAAGGTTCGTAAAAGGTGTGCTTGGTTATAGGACATTAGTAAAAGAAGAAATGACAAATTATAATGTTAGCAAAGCAAAAACTGAAATATGGGAGCCTGAGGATTTTTCTTTGGAAACAACTACTGTATGGGGTTTTCCTGACAGAGGTGATTGGGCAACTCATTCTGGCAAATACCGGGGTAACTGGTCACCTTATATACCCAGAAATGTGATATTGAGATATTCAAATGAAAATGATGTTGTACTGGATCAGTTTGTAGGAAGTGGGACTACACTTGTGGAGGCAAAGTTATTGGGAAGAAGGGGGTTAGGCGTCGATATAAACCCCGATGCAGTAAAACTTGCGCTGTCAAATGTTAATTTTGAACATAAGTGCGGCTTGGCTGACGTACATATTGGAGATGCAAGAAACCTCGATTTCGTAAAAGATAGTAGCATTGATCTTATCTGCACTCATCCGCCATATAGCAATATTATCAAATATAGCGATAATATAGAGGGAGATCTTTCACATTACGACATACCTGAATTTTTAAAAGAAATGTATAAAGTAGCGTCAGAATCATATAGGGTCCTAAAAAGAGGTAGATTCTGCGCTGTTCTTATGGGTGATACGCGCAGAAAGGGTAACATTATACCTCTTGGTTTTAGAGTTATGGAAGTATTTTGCAAAGCGGGGCTTACTCTAAAGGAGATCGTCATAAAGGAACAGCACAACTGTACTTCAACAGGCTACTGGAAAAAGCAGAGCATAAAATATAATTTTTTGCTAATAGCGCACGAATATCTATTTATATTTAAAAAATAGCTTTTGGGGCAGTTTGAGGAGGCCATGTCTGCTGGGAAGAAAATGGAGGGCGGCATGGACAAGCTTGATACATGAAATGTTTGCGCTATTAGTGGTCAAACTCAAAGGTGGTATGCTTGAGGACCATATGGTCCGCTGCAAGCAAAAAAATGTTTATCAAAAGGAATAAAAAAGCGAGTATTACTCATTTCAGCTTTTAGCTTACCTACAAGGGATCGAAACTGATGTCGGCCTTGCCTGTGAGCTAGGCCTGTATGCAAGTTTCTAGCTTACCTACAAGGGATTGAAAC
>NZ_CALETC010000242.1:0-1666 GCF_937920065.1 Acetomicrobium mobile | reverse complement strand
GATGTCTTTGGACATAAAAGAAGGAGATGAAGTCATTACTACGCCTTATACGTTTTTTGCCACTGCTAGCTCAATAGCAAAATTAGGGGCGAAGCCTGTATTCGTCGATATCGATCCTTTGACCTATAATATAGATACAGATAAAGTTGTTGAATATATTACGCCTCGTACGAAGGCAGTTATCGTCGTTCATTTATTTGGGTTGATGACGCCGGTGGAGAAGCTGGAGCCTTTGTTAAAGGATAAAGGCATTCATTTAATAGAGGATTGTGCCCAATCCTTTGGGGCCTGGCGCAAGATCGACGGCAAGATAAGACGTTGCGGCACTATAGGTACTTTTGGTTGTTTCTCATTTTATCCCACTAAAAATTTGGGGGGATATGGAGACGGAGGCCTGGTGACCACTAACTTAAGTTCGTTGGCGGAACGGATCAAAAGGCTTAGAGCGCACGGTTGTTCGGGCGAATATATTCATGAGGAGTTAGGCATGAACAGCCGTTTGGATGCTATTCAGGCTGCCGTACTGCGATGCAGGTTGCGGCATGTCGACGATTGGAACAGGAAACGCAGGATAATTGCAGAGCGCTATCGCCTTTTATTCAATGTTTATAAAATTTCGGAATTCGTCAAGGCTCCCAGTGAAGACGAGGGCAGTTATCACGTCTATCACCAGTATGTTGTCCGCTGTGAAAGAAGAGACGATTTGTCGAAATATCTTGATGAGAACGGAATTGGCACTAGGGTCTACTATCCTTTGCCGTTGCATCTACAGCCGGTGTTTAAATATCTTGACTACCGAAGGGGTGATTTTCCGGAAGCCGAGAAACTTAGCCAGGATAGTTTGGCTTTGCCCATGTACCCTGAATTGACGCCCGACGAACAGGAGTATGTGGTAAAAACAATTGCCAAATTTTATAGATAGCAAGCATTGTCAATGAAATGAAGAGGGTTCAAGCAAGTGACAGGAGGTGAAAATGATGTATTTTCCGTTGTTCTTTGATCCGACGTTCATAATTTTGATTCCAGCCCTGTTATTGGCCATATGGGCCCAGATAAAGGTGCAGGGAACATTTAGCCAATTTTCGAGGGTTTATTCGCGAAGGGGAGTCAGGGCTTACGAAGCTGCCCGCGTTTTGTTGGATCGCTTTGGCTTGTCTAATGTCCCGATAGAGAGGATACATGGATCACTTACGGATCACTACGATCCCAGGTCCAAGGTCCTGCGATTGTCCGAAAGCGTGTATGCAAGCCCTAGCATAGCAGCAATAGGCGTTGCTGCACATGAAGTTGGGCATGCCATACAGGATGCCTATGATTACAAGCCCTTAAAGGTGCGTAATGCTATCGTCCCGGCAGCCAATTTAGGCACAACTTTGGCCTTTCCTCTCTTCTTTATAGGGTTGATCTTCAGGGCTCCTGTTTTGATGAATGTTGGCATTTTATTTTTCGTCGCCGTAATAGTGTTTCACTTGGTAACCTTACCCGTGGAATTTGACGCCAGCGCAAGGGCGCTGCGTTATCTTACGGATACTGGCTTGCTGGCTCAAGATGAAATCGGAGGCGCCAGGGCGGTTTTGAATGCTGCGGCGCTGACCTATGTTGCCGCGACAGTTATGGCAGTAGCTCAGCTTTTGCGTCTGCTTGCCTTTAGGGATATGGTTGACAG
>NZ_CALETC010000241.1:0-1721 GCF_937920065.1 Acetomicrobium mobile | reverse complement strand
AAGATGAGCTGCTGTACATCAGGAGGGGAAAATACGGTCCAGTCGAGACCGGTTCCAAGAGCTGTGCACGGTGAGCTATACACAAACTTCTCGACACTATGAACGTTTAAGGAGGCGGGCAGATGTTTTCAGGTAAAAGGATTAAGATATCGTCGACGATTTTGCTGACCTTTTTTATTATCCTGTCGTCAGTGTGTTCTGCGACGGCGATATCGCGCGGGGAAGTGGTTTACGAGATCATGAATGCCCTGGATTTGCCGATCGTACAAGAAGGCTTAGGGTTTTCCGATGTGTCTTCGTCGACCTCTCACGGGGATTACATACAGGCTGCCAAGGCCTTGGGGATATTGCCTCCCTTGGAGCAATTTTACCCCTCTTTGGAGGCAACGAACGCTGAAGCTTTAATGTTTGCCGTACGGGCACTTGGGCTTTTTAACGAAGCTGAGGTCTTAGGGGCCCTATGCAATTTCCAGTCGGGCGAGCTTCCGCCATACCTCATGCCTTATATAGCGATAGCAGGCGAAATGAACCCCAAAGCGCCTGACGGTATGTTGTCCGACCCCGCGGCTGACGTTACGAATTCAACGCTTGGATCTTTGGTCTCGTGGCTTAAAGCTTGCAAAAACGGCCTCGTCTTTGAGAAGACTCTGCAGGACAATATATCCACAATTGTCATGCACAGGGAAGGCATAGGCCGACCCCCAAAGTTTTGGCTCGTTTGCGTAGACGAGATCCCGTTGGACAGCGAAGCCCGTGCCCGCGATCTGGCCGGTAACCTGAAAAACATGGGATATCCCGCCTTCATCGTGCGGCAGGAGTGGGCGTTTCAGGTGGTCATAGGACCGTTCACGAATTACGTCAAGGCCTTCGAGGTTAAGTCCGGCTTACCCAAAACCTTGACGGCCTCCATAATTCCTTACAGCGGTGCAGAGGAAAGCCCGGCCCTGTCGTGGGTTGCCCTTGTGTTTGATGCAACGACCGTCACTTCAAAGATTGCCCTTTCAAGCGCCGAATTTGGGACGTCTAAGCCTTTAAGCGAGCTGGCCAAGGCCAAGAATGCAAGGGCTGCCGTAAACGGAGGTTATTTCAGCGGCATGCGCCCGATAGGGCTTATAATAGCGGACGGCAACGTGGTTTATAAGCCCTACAACGGCAGGACCGCCATAGGCTGGAATGACAGGGGCGAAATTTACATCGGACAGGCTATGCTTGTCACAAAGGTTACCGTTGGGGGAAAGGTTCAGTTCAATGTGGATGGCATTAATACTCCTCCAACGTATCACGGCATAAGCATCTATACGCCGGAGTTTGGCCCAGAAGCTCAAAGGATTCAGTCCGATGCCTTGGAAGTAATGGTAAGAGACGGCAAGATGACGTGGAAGCAAAGCACGGCTATGGCAAGTCACCACTATATCCCGCCCGACGGCTTTCTTTTGGTGGCCCGCGGAAACAGCAGGTCGTATTTTGCCGATGTGCCCCTTGGGACGGAGGTGTCCTTTGAAAGCACGCTTACTCCCGAGGAATTTGGCAGCGCAACGTGGGCCTTCCAGGCAGGACCGCTGCTTTTAAAGAACGGCATGGACGTGAGCGCAAACGAGGGCTTTAAACCGAGCTTCACGGACAAAAGACACCCAAGGACATTGTGGGGATACGACGGAAGCAAGGTCTATTGGGTCGTGGTGGATGGCCGCGATCCCTGGCATTCCCGCGGGGTTACCCTT
>NZ_CALETC010000240.1:0-11374 GCF_937920065.1 Acetomicrobium mobile | reverse complement strand
GCAAGGCAGATTTTGTGCCTTTTTATTCACGCGTTAGTTGTAATTTACAATTACGCGCAACTAATGTCAAGGTGATATAAAAAAGCGGTAAAAGAGCATCAGAATTGAATTTTACCTTTAGCATATAAGAGATATTTCGCACCGTTATTTGAAGCGATGAAACATCCCTATTTACTGCGCTACTGGTTGGGCTATGAGTGGTTGGACGCTTATAATGTGTGAGTTACCCACTAATAAAAACTAAAAAGGTCGCTTTTTTAAGCAGGGTCCCGGAGAACATTGTACACTTGGATTTCGCAGCATTTGAGAAGATAAACTTGCTCAAGGGAACTCATGGAAGCGCAACCCCCTCTCAACTGCCTCAAAACGCGCCTAACAGCTCCTCCTTAAAAATTTGCCTCTCCCCTCACGTCCTTTAAAGGAACCCTTTTCAAAAACCACTTCTCCCCGTGACAAAGTTGTGTAAATCTGTCCATGCACCTTCAAGCCCTCGAAGGGAGAAAAATCGGTGTTCATGTGCAAATTGCTCGCGCTTATGGTCCATTCTTCGTTGGGCTCCAAGACCACTATGTCCGCATCCGAGCCAATTTGAAGAGTGCCTTTTTGAGGGAAAAGGCCGTAAATTTTGGCCGGATTCTCGGATAAAAGCCTTACCAACGAACTGACGGGCAAATGTCGCTTTATGACGCCCTCAGAAAACATCAAGGGCAAAGCCGTCTCCACGCCGGGTAAGCCGTAAGGCAGGTCCAAAAAGTTTCCCTTCCAAGTTTTTTGTTCTCTGGTAAAGGGACAATGATCCGTAGCTATCATCGAAAGTTCTTCGTTGTAAAGGGCGTCCCAAAGGGCCTCTAAGTCATAGGACGATCTCAAGGCAGGAGAAGCCGAGTATAAATGTCCATCCACGCTTTCGTAAACATCCTGAGTTAACAAAAGATATTGAGGGCAGGTCTCAGCCGTCACATTTTTGTAAAAACCTTTTCCCCTTTTTAAAGCTTCCAGTCCCAGGGCGGAAGATAAGTGAACTATGTGCAGGCGCGCGTTAGCCCTTTCTGCCAAGTAGATCACGTCACTTACTGCAACCGCCTCGCATAAAGAAGGCCTGACTTTCGCCAAAGATACCATGTTCTTCAATTCCTCTTCTTCCAATTCGTTCATCAGGTAATTGATGACTTCTTCATCCTCGGCATGCACAACTGCCAGCGCGCCCAAATCACCTATTATCTGGAACACCTCAAATAAGGCTCCTCTATCGGTCCTCCTCCCGGAAGAACCGTAGGCGGTAAAAAATTTAAAGCTGGTCACTCCCATTTGAACTGCCTTCAGGATCTCCTGTGATCTTGATCTATGCCAACCTATGACTTCGGCGTGAAGGGCGTAATCTATGTGAGATTTTTCGGCCTCCTTGAGTCTTTTTTCGATATCCTCAGGTATCGTTGATTCGCTGCTGCCGACGGTGAAATCTATGATCGTCGTTACGCCTCCACATGCAGCCGCTTTGGTTCCCGAGGAGAAATCATCGCTTGAACGGGTACCGGAAACGGGAAGCTCCATGTGCACGTGAGCATCTATGACGCCGGGCATTACCAACTTCCCCGAAGCATTGATTACATATTTTCCATCCAAACCGTCGCCAATCGCAGCTATTTTTTCTCCCCTTATGGCTAAATCGGCTCTAAAACTCCCATAGGAACCGCTTACGATCTGGCCTCCTTTGACCACCACGTCGTACATCTTGACACCTCCCATTCCCTGGCAAAAAGAAGTTTTACAGTAAGCTGATCTCAATATCACTTTTTAAAAAGTGCGATTCCCCTAAGACTTATATTAATTGCTGATTCCTTCATTTCCTTTACTCGCATTATACTATGATTAAGAGGAGGAGTTATATGGATTTAAGATTAATAATTTTACTAGGCATCGTATTATTAATTTATGTTCTAACGAACTACTATATTTACATACACATTGCCCCTTTATGCCTATCGCCACGGGGCAAAATACTCATCCCGTTATTGCTATTGATAATGGCGGCTTATCCTGTCGGTCGCATATTGCAAGCTTTCATATCGCCCGGGATTACCATAAAGATAATCATTGCAGCGGGTTCCTATTACCTCGCTTTCATGGCCTATGCCTTTTTTCTAGTTCTATTTATGGATATTTACAGGCTTTTATCTTCATTTTCCTTCCTTCCACTTTTAGGCACCACACTGCAAGCACAAATATGGAAAGTTGGCATTTGTCTTATAATCGTCTTGATCTCTTTTGGCAGTCTAAACGCCAGAAAAGCCCAAGTCGTCACCCTTAGCCTTGAAATGCCGCTTGGCAATCCCGCCATAGATTCACTTTGTGCAGTGGCAGTCTCTGATATACACGTAGGACCTTTTATAAACAGCTCTCGCATCAGAGGCCTAGTGGATAAAATAAACGGCTTGTCTCCCGATATCGTATTCCTGGTTGGCGACATCGTGGATGAAAGCATATCGGCAGCGGCTGAGGAAGGTCTGACGGAAGAGCTAAAAAGGATAAAAGCGCCTTTAGGCATCTATGCCGTTCCTGGAAACCATGAATATTACGCAGGAATAGAGGACGTTCAAAAGTACTTGTCCCGAGGGGGAGTGAGATTACTTCGTGACGAATTTGTCGTCATCAAAGATTCGCTAATATTGGTAGGGCGTGAGGATATAATGGCAAATCGCTTGGGGGAGGAGAAACGCCGGCCTCTTTCTGAAATCCTTCGGGAGGCTCCTAAAAACCTCCCCATAATCGTTTTAGACCACACGCCAATCAACCTCGAAGAAGCAACCTCGCAAGGCGTAGTCATTCAACTTTCAGGGCATACACATAACGGCCAAATGTGGCCTTTTAACTTAATTACGAGATTGATATTTGAAAAAAGTTGGGGGCTTTTGCAAAAAGAAAACACCCTCATTTATGTATCATGCGGATACGGAACGTGGGGACCACCTGTGCGCATAGGCTCAACACCTGAAATAATATTGTTGAATTTAACGTTGAATGTCTTAGAATAGTTTAGTATATCGAAATCGAGTTACGGGATTTCCCAGCAGGGAAATGACATTTTCCAAGTGAGCCTGTTTTAAAATTGCTCAAGGGAGGTAATGATACAAATGCCGTTTTTCACGATAGCTACCTTTAACGTGAATTCAGTTCGAAGTAGGCTTCACATCTTAGAAAGATGGCTCTCTGCAAATCCAGTCGATGTGCTTTGCTTGCAAGAGACTAAGGTTAGTGACGACCAATTTCCCCTATCTGCCTTTGAATCGTGGGGATACCATGTATTTTTTCGAGGCAAGAAGGGTTATAGCGGCGTTGCAATAGCAAGTCAAAATGAGCCTGAAGAAGTAATCTACGGCTTCCCCGATGGCAAAAACCCCAGAGATGACGACAGGCTCATGATAGCCCGTTTTGGCGATATCTGGGTAATAAACACATATGTGCCACAGGGAAAATCGATAGTTCACCCTGACTACCGATACAAAAAGGATTTTTTGATGCGATTTCTTGAGATGCTGGAATCGCAGTTTAATGACGAAGATAAAATACTGTGGGTGGGTGACATGAACGTCGCACCGGAGGAAAAGGACGTCACAAAACCTGAGACCAAGAGAAACCATGTCTGTTTCCATGAGGAAATTCGCGACTTATTCGATACGGTGAAATCCTGGGGTTTCATAGACGTCTTCAGAAAACATCATCCCGAAGAAGGGCAGTTCACTTTTTGGGACTATCGCGTCAAAAATGCCTTTGAACGAAACATCGGTTGGCGCGTCGATCACATATTGGCTACGCAGCCGCTAGCGGAGCGCTCGGTGGATTGTTATATCGACAGAGAACCGCGCATTTGGGAACGGCCATCAGATCATACAATTCTGGTGGGTATCTTTGACATCTAGCAAAAAGCTCAAAACAACGAGGTATGATCATGCTATGCAGGGAATATTATTAGCCCTTGGAGCGACATTAATATGGGGAACAAACGGGCCCGCCGTCCGATTTATCAACAGTTTTGGGGTCAGTCCTCTTCTCATAACCCTTTTTCGCCTCACCGTAAGCACATGCATTATCATCTTCCTTACTCCAAAACCACGAAGCTCTTTGATAATGCCCCGCAAAGCAGAGATGCGCAAACCTCTTTTTTGGTTAAGCGCTGTTGGCTTGATCAGCTCCAACTTAGGCTTGAGCATCGCTTTTTTACGGATATCCATAGGCTTAACGTTGATTTTATATTACACCGCGCCAATTTGGGCCATGATAGGCGCCTGGGCCATAGCACGGGAACGTCCCACCATAGTACAGATTTTGGCCCTAATAGTATCTTTATTGGGTGTTTACTTCGCAGTATGGGATCCCAAAGAGGGGTTGAGATTTGACCTCATAGGCATATTGTGTGCCCTGGCAGGAGGAGCCGGATATGCCTTATACCTGCTCAACGGAAGGTATGGGGTGGGCAAAGAATCTCATTTCAAAGCCTACTTGCAGAACTTTCTGTGGGCATCAATAATCTGTTGGGTAGTTGCCTTGTTCACGGGAGAAGCTGTGATGCTATTTAAGGCTCCTTTAAAAGCTTACCTTGGCCTTTTATACATGGCCCTTTGCACCTCTGCGCTGGCTTTCGGGATGATTTCACGAGCACTTAAGTATATGTCTAGCTCTATAGCTTCTGTGGTGTCCATGACTGAGGTCCCTTTCTCGATGATGTGGGCATTCATCTTGCTTCATGAGGTGCCAGAAAAAAGAGCTGTTTTGGGCGGAATATTTATTTGTATTGCCGTTATATTGCTTTCGTTAGAACCTTTATTCTATTGCAGGGATAACCGATAAGTGCTATATTACAAACGCAATACATGAGCAAAAGAGGTGAGAAAGATAGCACACTATTGGAAAATCAAGTGCCCAACTTGTGGAGCTGAGACCATATCTTCTGCACAAGAGGGCACCAAGGCTAAATGTTCTCACTTTAATAGATTTTTACCGGAAGAATCGCTCGTCCTTTATTATAATGACCTCGGAGAAGAAATGGCCGTAAGGCTCGACTCTGTAGGACAAATTTGTTACAGCTTTTCCTGTCCGCTTTGTAACGAGAAGATCGAGGCATGCGCTACGGAAGAAGCGCTACAATATTATGTTGAAACTAGCTGCACTCATTTCATAACTCTGCGCAAGGACAAAGACGATAAGGCATCTGCCGTATTCGTTGACTCCTTTGGCAACGTTTATCCAGTCGAGATCTAAGAGATAGCCCATGGGAGTTTACCGTCTTTTGGGCAGTTGATGAATGGCTTGCCCAGTAACGTTCATGACTGCTTCATGAAAGACCTCGGCTAGTGTTGGATGGGCATGAATGCACGAGTCCATCTCCTCGGCAGTTACACCGGCATGCATCGCTATGGCCGCCTCGTGAATCAAGTCGCTTGCATGAGGGCCAATTATGTGAACCCCCGCTAATTTTCCGTCTTCGTAAGCGAGAACTTTTACTAGACCTTCTTCTTCACCCATGGCAACGGCTTTCCCGTTGCCTCCAAAGAGAAACTTGCCGACCCTGTAAGGTGTTCCTTTACTTTGGAGCTCCTCTTCGGTCTTCCCAACGGTACCAACTTCCGGAATGGTGAATACCGCCGCAGGAATTACATCATAGTTAACCTTGGTTGGTTTCCCAAACATTGCTTCTGCCGCAGCCCTACCCTCCGCGGAAGCCACGTGGGCCAGATAGGGAGGACCTAACACGTCCCCTATGGCGTATATTCCTTCTGTGGATGTGCGGTAAAGCTCGTCTGCTACGATGCCTTTTTCCCCGGTCTTAATGCCCACATCCTCGCAGCCTAGTCCTTCCACATTGGGGGTGTTTCCCGTGGCAACCAAGACCATGTCGGCACCTAAAACCACTTCTCCCGTTTTGCCTGAAGCGTGAATTACTAATTCATCCTGGCCTTCCTCGATGCGGTCAAGGAGCGTCCCCTCGTAAAGGGTTACGCCCTTTCTCCTTAAAAACACGTTCATGCGTTTGGATATCTCGCCGTCCATCAAGCGAAGCACCTTGCTTCTAACCATGACCGTTACCTTTGAGCCCAAGGCGTTGTAAATGCTAGCAAATTCCATAGCTATGTAGCCGCCACCATATATTAAAAGTCTTTCCGGCAAGCCTTCAAATCCCAGCAGTTCCTTACTGGTAACGACTCCTTCCAGGTCCATGCCAGGCACATCTGGAATGGTCTCTTTGGACCCGGTGGCTATCAAAATATATTTGGATTCAAGTTCACTTGATTTGCCGTCTGGCATACTTACCAAGATTTTGTTTTTGTGAATTAATTTCGCTTCACCGTGAAGAACGTTCACTTTGTATCCTTTTAAAAGCTTTTCCACTCCTCCAGTTAGTTCGTCCACAGCCCTTTGTTTCCAGGCATGTACCTTGGACATATCAACTCGAGGCTCGCCGACAATCACGCCAAATTCTTCCATTCTCTTGGCCAAAAGAACGCTCGAAGCGCTTTGGCACAAAGCCTTTGTAGGGATGCAACCGTAATTGAGACACGTCCCGCCTATTTTTTCTTTTTCAACGATGGTGACCTTGGCTCCAAGTTGTGCGGCTCGAATCGCAGCTACATATCCTCCAGGACCACTTCCTATGATAATGAGGTCGCTGTTTGCCATGCAAATGTCTCCTTTCCATCAAAAAATTGTTATAACAACGATCTAAAACCCGGCTGGATCGTGACGCAATGGCAATTCAACTAACAAAGCGTCCCTCACGCCTTTTAATTTACGGTGAGGGACGCTTTGCGATTAAATTTAAACTTTACGATTCAAACTCCCACTTAACAATTGGCCTTTTAGCGGCCGTCACTTCGTCTAAGCGCGTGACAGGCGTGGTCTTCGGAGATTCCTTGACAAGTTGAGGGTTTTCCTCGGCTTCTTTGGCTATCGCTATCAAGCTTTCCGCAAAGGCATCCAAGGTCTCCAAGCTTTCCGTTTCCGTAGGTTCCACCATCATAGCTTCAGGAACAATCAAGGGGAAATACACAGTCGGAGGATGAAAACCGTAATCTATCAAGCGCTTAACCATATCCAACGTAGTCACGCCTTTGGATTTTTTCTGCCTGTTGCCCGAAATTACGAATTCGTGCTTGCACCATCGATCGTAGGGCAGATCGAAGTAATCGCGCAATCGTTTCATGAGATAGTTGGCGCTTAAGACAGAGCATTCAGCCACTTCCCTCAAGCCCTCAGGTCCCATGGTGAGAATATAGGCGTAGGCTTTTATCATTACGTTAAAGTTTCCGTAAAAGGACCTGACCCTTCCTATGGACGAAGGCCTGTCGTAGTTAAGATAGTATCGGTTACCATCGTATTCGACAAGTGGTGCGGGAAGGAAGGGAACTAGCTCCTTTGTCACGGCTATGGGACCAGATCCAGGGCCCCCGCCGCCGTGTGGAGTGCTAAACGTCTTATGAAGGTTTAAGTGCACCACGTCAAATCCCATGTCACCGGGTCGTGCTTTGCCAAGGTTGGCGTTAAGATTAGCACCGTCATAATACAAAAGCCCTCCGGCATCGTGTATTATCTTGGAGATTTCATCGATCCTTTCCTCGAATAAGCCCAGCGTATTCGGGTTTGTTAGCATGATGCCCGCCACTTCGTCGCTCATGAGTTTCTTTAAATCTTCGACGTCAACATTTCCCCGCTCGTCTGATTTTACTTCCACTACCTCATAGCCCACCATGCTCGCTGACGCCGGGTTAGTACCGTGAGCAGAATCGGGTATTATGATCTTGTTTCTGTGACCCTCGCCTCGGTGTTCTAGGGCAGTCTTTATTATCATGAGTCCCGTCAGTTCCCCGTGCGCCCCTGCGGCAGGCTGCAGTGTGGCCCGCTCCATGCCGGTAATCTCGCACAACATCTTTTCCAAATCGTAGATTAGCTTCAAAGCGCCCTGTACCATCTCCTCAGGTTGATAGGGATGGATCCGCAAAAATCCGGGAAGTCGCGACACAACTTCGTTCACCTTCGGGTTATATTTCATGGTACACGAACCTAAGGGGTAAAACCCTATGTCAACGGCGTAATTAAGCTGAGACAACCTGGTAAAATGACGAACCACGTCCACTTCAAAAACCTCGGGAAGCCTCGCGTCAGCCTTCCTTGCAAATTTCTCCGGAATTTTTTCGCTCGCCTCAGGCACATCGCAAGCGGGAAGTGAGTAAGCTTTCCTGCCAGGCTTGCTTAGTTCAAATATCAGCTCCACGGGCTTTTTCATCGCACTTCACCCCCTGCGGCACTAGCGAACCCGTCGATCTCATCTTTCGTCCTGCGCTCGGTCACGGCAATTAGCCAGCCCTTATCGATCTCGGGATAGTGCTTGGAAAGGTCGTAGCCGCCTATGAAGCCCTGTTTTAAAAGCTTTTCGTTAAGTTCATTCACCGGCTTAGGCGAGATCACGACAAATTCTTTAAAGAAGGGTGCATCAAAGGCACGTTTAAACCCCTCTTTGACCAGCTTTTCCATGGCGTAATGAGACTTGTTGTAACAAAGTTTCGCCACTTCTTTAAGGCCCTCCTTACCCATCGTGGCCATATACACTGCACCCATCAAAGCACACAGGCTTTGATTGGTGCATATATTCGAAGTAGCCCTCTCGCGGCGTATATGCTGTTCTCTTGCCTGTAAAGTCAAGACAAAACCACGGCGACCTTCTGTGTCAACTGTTTGTCCCACGATGCGCCCCGGCATTCTTCTAAGGAGCTTCTCCGTCGCAGCCAAAAAACCAAAGTGCGGTCCTCCAAAGGAAGGTTGGTTGCCCAAGGCTTGCCCTTCGCCTGTTACGATGTCAGCGCCAAGCTTTCCAGGCGCTTCCAGGATTGCAAGAGAAATGGGATCTGCGCTCGTGATCAGCAAAGCGCCTTTTGAGTGTGCCAATTCGGCTATTGATGCCACGTCTTCAATGACACCAAAGAAATTGGGACTCTGGACCATTACCGCAGCAATTTCTTCGTTCAACTTACTTTTAAGGTCGTCTACATCGACTTGCCCGTCCTTGTAGCCGAACTCCTCTACTTGGACACCTCTAAAGTGAGCGTAGGTCTTTAAGACCATCCTGTATTCGGGATTTACAGACCGAGAGCAAAGTACCTTTTCCCTTTTCGTAGCCACACAAGCCATGAAGGCCGACTCGGCGAAGGACGAAGCTCCGTCGTACATGGAGGCATTAGAAACATACATGCCCGTAAGCTCACATATCATCGACTGATATTCGAAGATAGCCTGGAGAGTCCCTTGGCTAATCTCCGGTTGGTAGGGTGTGTAAGCCGTGTAAAATTCGCCCCTAGATGCCATTGCGTCGATCACGGAAGGCACGAAGTGATCATAAACCCCTGCGCCTAAAAAACAGGCATGACTATCCAGATGTGAATTTTTGCCCGCCAGCTCTTGCATGTGCACGATTAATTCATCTTCGGTCATGGGACCAGGGATATCGTAATCTCCCTTCATTCGCACCTTTTTAGGAATATCATCGAACAACTCGTCAATAGATGCGATGCCCAGGGCCTTGCACATCTTTTCCTTATCTTCGCGCGTGTGGGGAATATAGCTCCACATCAAGCCATCTCCTCCTCTTCTTCTTCGCAATGCTTCGCGTAGCTTTCGGCATCGAGAAGGGCATCCACCTCCCCCGGATCGCTCATTTCGATGACTGCGATCCAATTTTCGTAGGGATCTTCATTCAACAATTCAGGTTCATCTTCCAGGGATCCGTTAACTTCAATCACTTTGCCCGAAACGGGCGAATATACATCGGAGGCCGCCTTGACAGATTCGACCGAACAAAAAGCGTCTCCCGCCTCTACCTCCGATCCCACTTCGGGAAGTTCCACATAAACTATATCGCCTAAATGCTCTTGAGCGAAATCAGTTATTCCGACATAGGCCCTGCCATCTTCAACCCTAACCCACTCATGCGTTTTCGTATACCTCAAGTCCTCAGGTATGTTCATGTCCTACAGCACCTCCTAATTTTATTTTTTAATTAGCGTTTGTAACGTCTCTTATAAAAAGGAGTCTCGACAACTTCAGCGAGCCTATCCCTTCCTCTTATATCAACATACACTTCCTGACCTACTTCTGTAAAGTCTATGTCAAGTAAGGCCAAAGCTAGGTATTTTTCCAGGTAAGGAGCAAACGATCCGGAGGTGATCGTGCCAATCGCCTTGCCTTGAGATCTTACTTCGTAGCCATGCCTTGGAACGCCCTTTTCGATCATTTCCAATCCCACTATCTTACGCTTCAACCCCTTCTCCTTTTGCTCAAGCAAGCTGGACTTTCCTATAAAATCCTCCTTGTCAAGCTTGACGAAGAAACCAAGACCGGCCTCAAGGGGTGTTATTTCCTCGGAAAGTTCCTGTCCGTAGAGGGGTAGACTAGCCTCAAAACGCAAGGTATCTCGCGCGCCCAATCCGGCTGGAAGCAAGCCTTCTTCTTTGCCGGCTTCAAGCAGCTTGTCCCAAACATGAACGGCATCGGAGGGGGACAGATAAAGCTCAAAACCGTCCTCGCCCGTGTATCCTGTTCGCGAAAGCAAAACCTTCACGCCATCAACTAAGACTTCGTCCTTAAAGGCATAAAACTTCAGATCCCCTAAGGGAATATCGGTGAGTTTTTGAAGTATGCCTTCGGCCTTTGGCCCCTGTAAGGCAATTTGAGCATAGGAATCGGACATATCCAGAACATTAACATCAAAGTCCTTTGATTTATCCAAGATCCACTGATAATCTTTATCCTTGTTGCCGGCATTGACGACTAAAAGCAAATTGCTTTCGTCATGCATGTATATCAAAATGTCATCTACCACCCCACCATGTTCGTAGCACATAGGAGAGTACATGATTTTACCAGGCACCAGTCTGGAAACGTCGTTAGTAACGATGTAGTTAATGAAATTCAAGGCTTCTTTTCCTTTAACTTCTATCTCCCCCATATGAGATACGTCGAACAAGCCGGCCGCGTTTCTCACGGCTAGGTGTTCGTCAACGATCCCACTATACTGCACGGGAAGAGCCCACCCCAAGAAATCAACAATACGACCGCCCAGTGAAATGTGTTTCTCGTAAAGCGGTGTTTTTTTCAACCTCAATCTCCTCCTTCCTTGTTCTAAATGATTGTGATGGCGAAAAGGTAGCCTACATGCTTTAAAAACACGATATAACCGAACATAGACCGCGAAACGTCATTGCTAATTTTGCAGATTCATATACTTAAGGTACTATTGCGTGGATTGCCCAAGTTTTCTACATACGGCACGAACTACGGTCACTGTGGTGAACTAACCCTTTCGTGCCTTTTCAGTGTACAGGGTTTGCCT
>NZ_CALETC010000239.1:0-2359 GCF_937920065.1 Acetomicrobium mobile | reverse complement strand
CTCGGTGGTAACGGCGGATCTGGTCAAGAGCTTCGGCAATGCCTTCAATGCGGGTCGCTGACTTAGTCTCTATAACAACAACGGGGATACCATTAATAAAGAACACTATATCTGCTCTGATAGGTTTTGCTCCACCCGTAAAGTAAAATTCGTCCGTGACGTGGAATGTATTTGGTTCTGGAGTGTCAGGGTCAAGTAGCCTCACGTTTCGCTCTCTATGTTCAGCTTCAACGAAAACAGTTTTTAATCCATTGAGATATTCCCATGCTTGAAGATTCCCTTCAATATTTGGGTATACGGATATCAACCTGCGTATGATTTCTTCGGCCTTTATATGATCCACAATACCAGGATTGAGGCGTTGTAGCTGTTTGATTAGGACTTCACGCAGCACAATACCTGACTCGCCTCGCCGTAGGCGAAGAGCTTCTTCCGGTGGTAGGTAAGCCCAGCCAATCTCGACGGCGTAGCGAATGAGTGGGTTTTGAACAAAGTAACGTTCATTACCGAGATTTGGCATCACCACAACCCCCCGTTAGAACAGTTTGGATGGCTTTTTTCAAAGCTTCTTCCCTGTACTTTACGAATGCTTCAAAGTCGTTTTGTTTAAGGGCCTCATAGGCATCTCTCGTAATGAAATGGGTCCGTAGCGTATCTAGCAAACGTGCTTCGTCGTGGTTATGACCTGAAAGGCATTCTTCCAGGAATTCCGATGGATGCTTATCCCGTTTCTTATTATTAGTTTCCCTGGAAATAAGTGTTCGATTTAAAACAACATCCACTGGATATGTTTCATTATATACTCCTCGTGGAAAGATATGGTCGTCCTGACATGTATTCAGGTTAGCTTGTTGCCCCGTTAGAAAATCACGGGCTCCTTCTCGCAGTATTAGACATATAACCCCTTTGTACACGGCCGAACGGCGCTCTGCAATGCTCAGATCCACCGCCTCGGCGGTTGCCCTGCGGAGCCAGTCGGGCTCGAGGCCTTCTGTAATCCAGCTAATTACATCGCGCACATCCTGGTAGCTTTTTGTATCCACACCCGAATCGTAGCGCTGGGTAAAGACGCTTGCCCAGTACCACCGATCCACCTTGCGGTAAGCTTCCTCACCGGCCCGCATTTCTTTAAGCCGGTGAAGTAAAACTGCAAGAGGAACAATCATCGTCGTATAAGGAATCCATGCTTTATCGTAGGCACCGTACTGTTTCTCGATCCGCTTACAAGCCGCACAGACAGCATCTTCCGCTCCTTTCCAGCGAGCTTCGAATTTTTTAGCATCAAGGCCATCAAGTATCTCCAACAGATTACCCTTCCGAGGCTCTTTCCCTTCTAGAATGGCTATTACTTTCAGGAGAAATTCAGGCGATATTATATCGGCAAAAGCCTCATGTTCATTCTTGAATGCGTCCCAAAGGTCCCGCAGTCGTACTCCCTTAGGATAGAGGCGAGCAACCACTAGGTCAAAGAGAGAAAGGCTAACTCCCGTTCTGTTTATCCGTTCGAAGATGTTTACAATGTTATCCGTACCAGCATCAGGAGATAATGATACGACAGGGATCATGAAATTCTGAATACGGCGAAAAAGTTGCTCGATAATACTTCGTGCCTCATCCCCCCAGACTTGTTGCTCGCTGTATAACCATCGATAGAAGGTACTGGACTCGCGAAAAAAAGTAAAAGGAAGAGCACGATGGTTTTTTACCAACTCTCGAACTTCGGACATTCGTCGGCGATCCTGTACAGATATACCTACAACCGCTTCTTCGAGGTTGCCATTTAAAGCTGCCTCCAACAACAGATAAAATTTATACGGGTATTTCGTCCAGCGCAGCGGAATGTCCGGGCTGTAGAGAGCATAAAATATGGAGGTGATACGTTGTTGTCCATCGAGGACAAGACGCACCATGTTATGTTGGTCAGGGCGCACATTACTGTTGACACGCTCCAACCCTTCTATTGTCCGAAAAGGAAACATAGGTTTACTCGAAGGTGTATCCAGCATAAGAAAGCTGCCAACGAAGTACCCTTGGAGGATCGAGGTCAATAATTCTTGAATATCATTGCGTTCCCATACAAAAGAGCGCTGAAACTCGGGAACAACAACTTTGGCCTCATAGGCTTCTTGTACAATTTTAAGTAGATTTTCCGGATTCGCTTTTGGGGTTTCTTTATCATGCATTTAATAATCCCTCCCTGTTAATTTCTTTATAACTCCTAACATCAATGAGTGACATCCCCTTTCCCTTCTCCAACATTAGGCAGAACAACATCCTTAACCCGGATTTTCCCGGTCATGAGGTTGTTGAGGAGGGTTTTGAACAACGCTTCCAGTGCTTGCTTTCTGGCCTCTTCGGC
>NZ_CALETC010000238.1:0-3740 GCF_937920065.1 Acetomicrobium mobile | reverse complement strand
TGGGCATTCCGACGATCACCATTGCAAAGCGCCTTCACGTGGATCCCAGCTTAGTGAGTAAATGGAAAAGCGGCGATCGCCGGATCTCGAAAAAATCCATTTTTTTCGATGAGATCGTTGAATTTTTGATCGAAGAAAACGACCGTCAGGGAGGATACATTCTAAAAGACCCATTAAAGAAGCAGTACCCCCTGGAGGATTTCGAGGACCCCGGGAAATTTCGATATTTCTTACAAAACATGATCGCCGATGAAAATTTCTCAACCCCCTTCAACGACTTCATAGGAAACAAAGCAGTTCGCGAAGTGAAAGCCTTCCTATATGAAAAAGGAGAGGGACGGCGGCAGGCAATATCCAACCTCCTTGACATGGCAGAAGCCCAAAGCGATCCAGGAAACATCATATACATAGACTGCGAACAGTACCGCTGGCTGCTGGAGGATGAAGAATACACCGAACGATGGAAGGAGAGAATGCTCAACCTGCTGAGGCGCGGGTTCAAGGCTAAGTTCATCATTCACTTCATGCTTCATAAGGACGAAGTCCTGCGCTTCTTTGAGCTGTGTTCCCCCCTCATCTTTCACCGAAATGCGCAGTGGTTTTACCACGAATTTTACGACGAGAACGTGTACTGGTTTTCCTTCTTCATCCTAGAACATGCCGCCTCTGTCATGGGCATGTCGATGGATCCACAGCAATCGAGCACCACGGTGTTCACGGATCCCCATTCCATCATGCAACATAAAAACGTGGTAGAGATGGTGATGAAAAGCTGCAAGAACATGTTCGTCGACATCGAACCTAAGGATACTTTGAAACTCCTCGGCGTTGTACGCCCTCAACCGGGAAGAAACGAAACCATATACGTTTATCTTCCTGCGCCTGCGTTTGCCTTTACATATCCAGAAATCATAAAAGGAGTTCTCCTTGAAAATAACGTCATCGACGAAAAAGCAAGGTACTGCATGAAGGCAAATAAACTGCTCACGGCTCTCATGAATGATTACCTTTCTCGGTGTGATGGCGAAACCGAGATTAAGGTGCTATTTCAATTGGATGAGATGTATCGAAAGATGTTCGTCGAGCCCTTCATAAGTTGCAGCCTTTCGCTGCTTGCAGGCCGGGACGTAGTGGTCAGCAGGAAGCAGATAGCACGAGGAATTCGCTGCGACGTCGAGAGGATGAGAAAATTTCCAAATTTAAAAATTGGCTTGACCTTGAAGGAAAACAACATAATCGACACGAACATGAACCTATGGTGCAAGAAGAATAACTGGCTGGTCCAAATGGACGAAGAGGGCATGCGTTTCTGCGATGAAAACACGATAGTGAACGCAACTTCCACTGTATTGGAAATGATGTGGAGAAAAAATCCCTTTGCATATAAAAAGAAGGAGGACGTCGAGGCTTTTTTGCTGAAATGGGCGGAGGACCTCGAAAAATCACCTTACGATAGCCCTATCATCCCTGAAAACCTGCACGCATAAATTTTAGGGGGCCTTTAAAGGCTCCCTAAAATTTTCCACGCCCATCGATATGCATCTATATCTTCTATTTATCATCTTTATGATAGTAGGTATAGCATAAAGCGTAAGGTTTGCAGGTCAGCCTTCGTCCTTTACCCTTTTCGGCGACAAATTTTCCCTCTTTAGCGATCAACTTTCCGCGCAAGAAGACCTGCTCCGGCCTGCCTTTGATCGGGAAGCCCTCAAAGGGACTGTAATCGATCCCATGATAGCTTTCGGCGTTGGTGATGGTCCCATTGAAATTGGGGTCAAATATTACGATGTCGGCGTCGGAACCCACGGCGATCTGCCCCTTTTGAGGATAGAGTCCCACTACCTTGGCTGGAGTTGTCGCAAATAGATCGACAAACCTCTGTCTTGTGATCTTCCCCTCGCATACCCCGTAAGTCCAGAGCATAACCATGCGATCTTGCACACCCGGGCACCCATTGGGTATCTTTGCAAAGTTGCCCAAGCCCTTCTTCTTGGTTATTTCATACCCTCCGACCAATGCACAATGATCTGACCCAACCGAAACCAGCCAGCCCTTTTGAACGGCCTCCCAAAGCGCATCCAAATGTTCCTGGGGTCGCAGCGGAGGCGAGCAAACGTACTTTGCGCCCTCAAAGTTGGGCTTTGCGAGGTAATCCGTCGTTAACGTAAGGTAGTGAGTGCAAGTCTCACCGTAAACCGGGAACCCGCCCTCGTAGGCACTTCGAATCGCTTCCATGGCTCCCTTCACGCTGACGTGGACGATGAAAAGCGGGCAGTCGGCCACCTTTGCCAGGGCAATTGCCCGGTTCGTCGCTTCTTCCTCGGCGATGGGTGGCCTGGAATAATAATGATACACGGGATCGGTCTTGCCCTGATCGAGATAATATTTCTGCAAGACGTTGATGATGTCAGCGTTTTCTGCGTGTACCATCATCGTGACACCGACGTCTTTTGCCTTCATCATCGCCTTGAGAATGGATTCGTCATCGCTGTAGAAGCTGGTCCCCTTGTAGGCCATGAACAACTTGAGGGACGAAACGCCAACTTCCGGAAGATGTTCTATTTCGTCAAATACGCTGTCCTTCGGGTCCATTATGATGCCATGAAAGGCGTAATCTACGGAAGCGACGTTCTCCGCCTTAGAGGCCTGCATGCTAATTGCCTCCAAAAGTGGCACCCCTTGATCCTGAGGCGCAAAATCTACGATGGTCGTGGTCCCGCCCACACCCGCCGCATGGGAGGTCTCAAAAAGCAGCGCACCAAAGGAGCCGTAGTGCACATGTTCGTCGACCCCTCCCGGGAAAACGTACTTCCCCGTGGCGTCAATGACATTGTCAGCCTGCATGTTAAGGTCAATCCCGATAGCCTCGATCTTCTCTCCTTTTACGTAAACGTCACCGACGAACTCATTTGACGCCGTGACAATTGTGCCATTTTTAATTAGTAAGCTCATCTTTCTCCCCCTCTTTTAAAAAACGCCGGTCCTGCCAGAGAACCAGCGTTCGAATACCTCTATGGATTCCCTAAAAATCAGCTAATCACTTGAGCACCCATAGAGTTAACATGCTGAAGATATCCTTATTTGAGGCTGTTTATATAGGCTATGACCTCGTCTACCGGCATAACGTCAGCAAATTTAGCGTCCATATCGAAAAGGTTCCACTGAATCGCTCCCGGGATGCGGTCGGCTATGGTTTCGGCAGGGACGATTACCTTATAGCCGAGTGCAACGGCATCCATGACGGTGTGCCTTACGCATGCGCAGGCAGTGGCACCGGTCACTATTACTGTATCTATGTCGCGCGATCTGAGCTGGTAGTTCAGCGGCGTCCCGGCAAAGCAGCTTGCCATCTTTTTATAGAATACCGTTTCATTGGGCTGCACTTTCAGGCGAGAATCGATCTCTGCCCACTCGCTTCCAATATGTAATGTGCTTAGAGGTATTTTTTCCTCCCATCGACCGTTGTCCTCCAGCCCGTTTTCGTTAAAGGCCGTGCAGGAGAACCAAATCAGTATTTTCTGTTTGCAAGCGCGAGCTGCATCGAGCAACCTGGCTGTTGCCTCAACGGCCGAATCGGCATCGCAGGAGAAAGGATGTCCCGGCCTCGTCCATGCGTTCGCCAAGTCTACATTGATGATCGCCAATTTCTTTCCAAATCCCATCCTGCGTTGGAAACCTCTTTCTTTGTAAATCCTCCTGGCTTCCTCAAAAGCTGCCTCCAATACCTTGGGGTCAAACTG
>NZ_CALETC010000237.1:0-7409 GCF_937920065.1 Acetomicrobium mobile | reverse complement strand
CGACGTAGGGTTTGATGTTTTCTTCGATGACCTTTAGGACTTCGTCCTCATAGCCTGAGGGACTGTCCGCGCTTGAAAGACATTTAAGCAAAGAAACGGTATCCAATGACATCACTCCTTTTAAAGAACAGACATTTAAATCAAGATAAAACCCATAACAGAAAAATGTTTATCAAAAGCGAATGCCCTTTTGATGCCTATCTCACTACAAAGGGCAAAGCTTGTACAGTCAGTATAGGAGAAATCTTGATCTTGATAGGATACAAAAATGTTCCAGGCTATCTCTTCAATCTTTTCATTAATGCGTTCCAGCAGCAGATCTCCATTCAATGCAGATTCCATGACAAGGTTGTGAAATGTAATTGCTGCCTCCAAACCCGCATCATAACGAAGTCTCGTATACGTTTCATCGAGCACATAATTTGAGGTGACCAATACATCCTTTTCTTTTACAAGTCTATCCAGTTTTTCCCTAGCCGGGTTGTGATGGATGTCGTTAGCGATACAAACAGCAATCCACGCACTTGTGTCTACAAATACTAGCATTTTCCCCTGCCGTAAAGGTATTCATCGTGTTTTTCACTGGCATCCGACACAATGCTGTTTGCTATGCCTATCATTTTTAACAGAGGGTTTTCTTTATTATCCTTTTCTTGCTTTAACTTTAAAGCATACTCCTGTAAGGCCCTCCTAATGGCCTCCGATTGGGAAATGCCCATGCTAATACAGATCTCTTTTAAAATTTCCTCGGTGTCGTCATCGAGGTAAATCTGTTTACGCAGCATTTCATAACACCTCTTATTTTATAATGTCTATTGCTATTATAACATTATTTTATAAATAATGTTACTCCATATAGTCCTCAGATAACTTTAAACTGAAATTACAGATATGGTCTAATCATGTTAATATTTCAGCAAAGAAAGCCCTCATTGCTTCCCAGGACCTGCGGTCCGCCAGCTCATTGTAAGCGGCGCCCTTGGAAGGATCGTTTCCGGAGGCAGGGTTGGTAAAGCTGTGCACAGCACCGCCATAAAATATCATTTGCCAGTCAACGCCTGCGTTTCGCATCTCATCCTGGAAAGCAAGGACATGTTCCCTGGGTATAAATGGATCATTTGCTCCGTGACATACCAGAATCTTGCACTTTATGTTTTTAGCTTCGTAGGGGTTTTGTGTGTCTAGGTTACCGTGAAAGCTCACAACGCCATCTAATTCGGCTCCACTTCTTGCAAGCTCAAGCACCGTTCCACCGCCAAAGCAGTAACCGATGGCAGCTATCCTTGACGAGTCCACAAACGGGAGATCTTTTAGAGCCTCAAGCGCTGCACTTGCACGGGACCGAAGCATGGCTCTATCCGAGCGATACTTGGCGGCAAGATCTGCTGCCTCTGCTGTAGTTTTTGCCCTTACTCCTTTGCCGTAGATATCGGCGGCCAAAGCGACGTAACCAAGCTCAGCCAATTGTCTGGACCGTCTTTTCTCGTAGTCTCCCAGTCCCGTCCATTCATGTACCACCAATACTCCGGGGCGCTTGTCTTCCGTCTTATCATCGTAGACTATGTATCCCTCACAAACCACATCCCCGCATCTATATTCAAAAATTTCCTCTCTCATTCTCTTGGCCCTCCTTTTGGACTTTACTCCATCAAATTTAAAGCCATCCTTTGTCCTTCCAGTATTTATACTCGCCTGCCCACTGCTCTTTTCTCGAAGAGATTGCATCTTTAAAGAACCTTCGCCTGACTTCCATGATTGCCAACTGATCCGGAAATTTTTTGCCCTCCCTGACAGCTTCGACAATTTGAGTACCAAGCGATCTGGCCCTTTCCTTTAGGACATCAAATTCTGACATCGGTCCAGAGACTCCACCCACATACTGGATGCCACAGCTTATCATGTAATCTTCGAGGTAATCCAAAACCATCACGTGAGGCCCACCTCCCGATGTGGCAAAGGCGGCACCGTATTTGCCCAAAAGCATTTGGCAGTGAATAAAGGGGCTTGAACGATCCAAAAGCGCTTTAAGCTGAGCCGAGATATGGTTTATATAAACGGGCGAAGCGAACATTATGACGTCCGCCTTCAGCATCTTTTGGAGGATATCTCTTACGTCGTCCCTGAGAGGACATTTAAGAAGATCTTTATGGCACAAGCCACAGCCAATACAATATTTGACGTCTTTATCGCTAAGATGCACACATTCAATTGCAGCGCCCGCATATTGCGATTTAATTTCGATCAAAGCCTCTTCCGTAAGTTTAAAGGTATTGCTTTGCTTTCCCCTCGGGCTTCCCGATATGCAAAGTATCTTCATGGTTTAGCCTCCCCGTATGCTATTGAAATTTTAGATCAGTCAGGTAAATCAAGCTTCGACTCGAACTTGTACCTTAATTATATGCCTCAAGGCACGAAGGGGATAGCTATAGCAGTTGCAAGGTAAATTGTTTACCAAGCGAATTTACTGCTGATGGGGCTGCTGGTATTTGTAAGTGAACATGATCTTAAATAGGGATTAGCGTCTCCAGAAAAAGGCAAGCCATATACATGGAGGGGTGGCACTTGTCGAAAGGACGCGGTGTCTGACGTGAGCGGGAATTAAGACCCATTCTCCCCTATCGAGCACTTTTGTACTGCCGTCCTCCCACTGGATAGCTCCCTGTCCTTCGAGGACGCACACCCACTCATTCTCTTTTTGGTCGTACCAAAACCCCTCGGGAGATGCCTGGCCTGTCGAAATGATGCGCTCTATGCGCACCCATTCGTCGACGTAAAGGGTTTCAGCTACCTCCTCGCTAAGCGACGCTGATGATGGATCATAAAGATTTGCATTCTTTTTCATTAAAGGTACGCTCTCCATTTCTAAGATCGGGCGAAAATTCAAGATTTAGGCCAAAATATATTTTAAATGCTAAAAAGCTGGGTTTCTATATTTATTTGCCATCTTTTCTATTGCTTCCCACAGGCCCTGCAGGTAAACTGCACCTAATGCCCTATCGTATAACCCATAACCGGGGCGGCCTGTTTCTCCCCAAATCATCCTGCCGTGATCCGGCCTCATGTATCCGTCAAATCCCACATCGTAAAAGGCCTTTACGATCTCAAACATGTCAAGGGATCCGCATTTGGAGAGGTGTGCGCTTTCGTAGAAATCCCTATCGGAGGTGAACTTAAGGTTTCTGATGTGCGCAAAATGGATCCTGCCTTCCTTGCCAAACTCCCTAATGATGGCAGGGATGTCGTTTTGCCTGTTAGCGCCCAGAGAACCGGTGCAAACGGTTATGCCGTTGTACCTGCTTTTGTTCAGGTCCAGAAATTTGCGTATGTTCTCCCTTCCCGTTATGACCCTTGGCAAGCCAAACACCGGCCACGGCGGATCGTCGGGGTGTATAGCCATCTTTATGTCGCACTCCTCTGCGGAAGGTATTATGCTATCGAGGAAATATTTGATGTTTTTCCAGTACTTGTCCTCCGTCATCTCTTTGTATCTTTCTATGGTCTTGGAGATTTCCTTAAGCCTTTCGGGCTCCCAACCGGGTAGCTCTGAATCCTTCGACTGTTCCATAAACTGTTCGGCGAAGTTTTCAGGATCTATCTTGGAGACGAAATCGTGCCTATATGCCATGGTCCTGGAGCCATCTTCTAATTGGTATTCCAACTCCGTCCTAAGCCAGTCGAAGGCGGGCATGAAGTTATAGCAGATCACCTTCACGCCTATTTGGGAGAGGTTTTTCATGGTTTTTATGTATTTTTCTATGTAACTGTCCCGCGTTTCGAGCCCTAACTTAATATCCTCATGTACGTTTACGCTCTCTATCACTTCAAGCTTTAGGCCGTAGCTTTCGACTTCTTCCCTTAGGGCCTTGAGGCGTTCTAATGGCCACACCTCGCCAACCGGTATGTCAAGTAAGCTAGTTACAACTACCTCCATCCCGGGAATCTGCCTGATCTGCTCAAGCGTTATATGGTCATATCCCTTTCCAAACCAACGAAAGCTCATCTTCACGACATATCTACCTCCATGTTTACGCACTTAGATGACCGGTGCGATCTTGTCTATCATATTATATGAAAAAACACAAGCTTCGGTTTGTTGGTGTGATTCCTGAAGCGTAGATAAACGAAGCCTTTCTTTGCTAGATTTAAGCTCCACTTAAGCTGCGCGCATACTAAAATACCTGTATGTAAGTTGTCAATACAAACCCGCTGTATTTTAATGTCCTATTTATATATCTTCGATAAATTGTTATATTTGCACTATAGGCACGACAGATAGGAGGAGTTGTATAATTGGTGTTTAATCAATCTGTGCTGCGGATTTTTTCAAGGATTTCAAGGAAGGGAGATATTTTTTGACTGTTGAGATCGCGAGTTTCTGCGGGATAAAGATATACGCGCAACTGTCAAACAGGGTGACCTTTTTCAACAGCCCCTACCCTGCGCACTTCGAGCATAAAGCTGTCGACATCTACCCTTTCTCTCATGACGCCCCCTCTCCCGTAGAGGGAAAGGTTACGTATATTTATGAATTTACGGCTCCGAGGACGAAGCAATTTCAAATGCCCACGAAGGAATACCTGATCGCCATCGAAACGCCGGTGACGTCTGAGTACCTCGTTCGCATCCTCCATGTAAAACCAACCGTCAAGGTGGGCGACAGCGTTAAAGTTGGCCAGATCCTGGGGGAAATGGTAAAAAACGGGCACTTCGACTCCTGGACCGATCTTCATATGCACGTCGAAATCAGGCCGCGCGACAATCTGATCAGGGCAAGGGGAGGCATGCCTGTTCACGCTTCCTTGAAATGGGAGAAGTTTTACGGCATGCTTCCTGCTTCAAGCTTTCAGGGCAAAGTCATCGTCCAAAGGCCGAATTACACGCTCCTTAAAGGGCCTACTGCCCGGATGGGCTTATTTTCCGGCCTGCCCGTTGCAGTTGGCAAAGGCATTGGGATTTTAGACGGGGGTCTGCCGCATTACGGCTTTGGAGGCGTGCTGGCACGCGGAAAGGTAGAGATCGGCGATCCCGTATACATTGACGGTGTAAAGATAGGGCACGTAACAAATATTTACTCCGACGGTTTTGCCAGGTTTGAGGTAGAACCTTTTTCAGTAAAGCTTGACAACTTCATCATGAAGGGCATTTCGTGCTATATGGGCTTGTCCGGTGATTTTATGTGGAAGTTGATCCCTCAAGACGGGAAAAAGATGAGTTTGAAGGATAAAGCCTCAGTCATCATTTGCCCGCAAGGTCAAGCTCTTTCTTGATGGATTCTATCTCCTCTTTTGTGGGCTTTCGAGGGAAGTTATACATCGGGCCCAAGGGCGATTCGTTGTAGAAGGGCCTGTTGCAATTAGGACATCCCGACGTCATGAAGGGAATGCCGCTGTCCGCGGCAAGCTCAAGCGTAGCGCCGTCAACGCCAAAATCATCTAAGCGTCCGCCTTGAAATTTCATGCCATCTGCTCTGGCGATGCCGCTTGCTATGAGGTGGCGTGCCATCTGGATTTTCCTGTAGCTTGAAACTTTAGGCCTCGGCCATTTTTCAAGTGGGGTTCCCTTGACGGGCGTAAAGGCAAAAAGCCCTACCGTTATACCGCGGTCGTAAAGCATCTGGATTGTCCTTATCATCTCCTCTTCGCTTTCTCCCAAGCCGACGACGAGGTGGGTCGTCGCCCTGCCGATGAGCTTTTTTGCCTCCTCAAGGGCCTTTAAGTGGGTCTCCCAGCAATAGGGAGATTTTGCTCCTTTGCCCTTTATTTTCTCGAAAAGTTCGGGAGTAGCGGCGTCCAGAGCGATCCCTATGCGCTCTGCTCCTGCATCTGTCAGCCTTTTTATGTCCTTTGGCGAGATCGGATGGCAGGCGACGGAAAGGGGAAGATCGCAGGCTTTCTTTATCGATGCAACTATTTCGATGAGGTCATCTGCGACGCTGGGGTAATTTACGGACTGAAGGCATACCCTTTTGAAAGCATGGGTTGATTTCTGCAGCGCTTCGATGACGTCGTCCAGCGAAAACCTTGGCCACTCCACTCTGGAAAGCATCTCGCCGTCGGCGAGGCTTTCTCTTGCCTGAGGGCAAAACATGCAGTTGGCAAGGCACTTGCTTTCGCTGTAAACCAGCAGATGGGCCGTGGTGGGGGCAACTTCTATTTTAACCTTGCAAAAGCCTAAAACAGCAGCGGTGCCCAGCGCAACCCTTACATATTTGACCAACTTTTACCCTCCTATCTCCATTGGGACGGCGCAGCAGAGGTCTATTTTTTGAAGTTTTAAACCCATAATTCGAGCCGCTTCCAAGGTTTCTTTTTTCGGCACCACGATCCCGTTTACGCGCGCCTTGAGGGCCCGAAGCTCGTATTCTGTTTGTCGGGGCCTCATGCAGCCTAGGAAAATGTTTGCCTCTTCCATTTTGCTGCGGGCGTAGGATATTACGTCCTCGACTTCATCGGCCGACGGAGGGTTTACTGCCTCGAAGGCCGTGCCGCCTGTGGGTATCAACACCAAAAAGACGAGGGTGCTCACTTTCCTTGAGCACGCTATCTCAACGGCCCTTTTTTCGCCTTTGAGGCGTCCCCCGTGGAGGCCAATCGTTATATGGGGCACCACGCAGGAGACATTTTCAAGCAAATGATCCAGGGTGCTGACGTAGTCCTCTACAGATTTGTCAAGACCTGTGACTTCCCTTATCGTTTCGTCATCGCCTATCAGGTCAAAGGAAACGACGTCGACGCCGGCGTTGCCAAGGCTTCGGGCAAGACCTTCGGGGACGAGCCCGCAGTGGACGTTTATCGCCAGCTTTGTATCGCCCTTGATGCGTGCCAATGTGTCGACGAAGCCCTCCAAAGGCACCCACCCGTTTTCGTTGTAACCGCCGCTTACAAGCACTCCCTTGTATCCTTTTTTGTCGAATTCGAGGCACTTTCGGTAAAGGGTTGCGGGATCGCTACAGGGGATCATATGTTCGAGGTAGTGGCGATCGCAGTGTTTGCAGTGCATGGCGCAAGCATTTCCCGTTATCGAAAGGGAGGGAAATAAGGGCTTTGGGTAGAAGGCGTAAAAATTATTTTTGTTGTCGCCTGTCGTTTCGTATTCTTTCATTCCGCCTGCACCTTTACCGCTTCATGAGCCATTCTTTTGAAGCGTATTTTGCCTTTAACTCTTCCGCTAAGCTTATTTCCTCATGTGTCAAGTCGCCTTCCTCGAAAGATGCGCCCAAGGAATCGGCAAAGCCCCCACACATCGCATCCCTTACCTCCTCAAAGCTCGTGCGCTTTTTTAGCTCTCGTGCAAGTGACGTTACCCGCTCGTAAACGGATGCGATGAACTTGTCAGAGATCTTCTCCGGGCTTATCTTTAACAGCTCGAACATCAATCGGATGTCAGGGTCAACAAGTATCGTGCCGTGC
>NZ_CALETC010000236.1:0-1995 GCF_937920065.1 Acetomicrobium mobile | reverse complement strand
CCTTTTGGATCGCCCGGTGGGCAAGCAGTAAGGGAGACATTCCATGGGTGGCCACTACGCATGATACATTCAAGCACTCCTGTGTATTAGCTCCATTAAAAAAAGCGTCAGCTACCATAAGCGTAAGCCGTTCAGTGAAAGATCATTTAGTGCCCTACCTTCCTAAAAATGCTTTCGTAATATATAATGGCTTATTGCCTACTGAAAAGACCTGGCAGGGAAGCCTGGAAAAAGACCTCTTTAAGTTCCTATTCATAGGACGGTTGACGCCAAGAAAGGGATTACAAGTTGTTTTAAAGGCATTGGCGGATGTAAAGGGGAATTGGATTTTAGACGTCGTAGGAGACGGGCCCATGAGGAAAGAGCTTGAAAACCTGGTTGATGGGCTTAGGCTTTCTGACAAAGTCCGATTTTGGGGCTTCCGTGATGATACCGATGATTGGCATGCTAAATGTTCATGCTTTTTATTCCCATCCCTAGAGGAGGGGATGGGAATGACTTTGATGCGGGCAATCCAGATGGGTGTTCCGGTATTGGCATCAAACCTTCCTCCCGTCCGAGAATTATGTTTGAACCCTGAAGCTTTGTTGAAACCCGGAGACGAGGCATCTTGGAGGGAAGCGCTCAAAGTTTTATTAACGGAAAGAAAGGTTACTCAACTTTTCGACGGTGATAAAATACCGACTGTGGAAGAGATGACAAGAAAAGTCTTGGAAGTATACCAAAGATGCATGGCCCTTAAAAAGAAAGAAGTGATATCGTGTTAACAAAAATAAAACAATGGCCTACATCCGTTTCAGGCCACGATTTTATGGTTACTTTAAACCGAGCTCTGCCGAACGATTATCCCGAAGAGCTTTACAGTCCTTGGTATGAAGACCCCATATATAAAACCTTGGATGTAAAAAGGATTTTAGTGTACGTGGGCGGTGGAGGAATGGGCGATATCGTGATGATAAACCCCTTCTTCAATGCGCTTCGATCGGCATGGCCTGAAAGCCATATTACCCGGATTGGCGGGTTTTCTAACCCGATCAAGTGCTTATTAAAGGACAGCGGCCTCATAGATGATGTGCTTTATACGGTCGTTGGAAAACACAGGCCCTCTGCCTTCCCAGAGTACGTTAAATGGTGGCGGGAAGGGAGGCGAATAGGCAAGGTGGATCTATTTGTTGATACGCAGCGACAGTTCGTTCCCTCTCTGCTTTTTTCTTTGTGTTTTAAATATAAGCATCGCATCGGCTACTCAAGCAAGTGCATCTTTAGCGATTGGAAGTTCAAAGAACCAAACAGGCACGAGGTACACGATACATTTCAGACTTTGGTCATGGCAAGAAGGCTTGGCATAAAACCTCCCAAACCGCTGCATCGCATTTGCATACCTGAAAAAATTAAGGTAATTGCCCATGATTTATGGGAAAATTACCATTTTGGCGAGGCAATCTCGATGTTTCCCTACAGCTCGAAGCCGATAAAAAATTGGGGAGAAGATGGTTACACTGCCTTAGGTCGCATGCTGCTCGAAAAAGGATTTAAAGTGCTATTGTTTGGCGGATCAAGCCAATTTGAAAGCTTAAAAAACATGGCCTCTTCGATGGGTAGTGGCGCTTACGTTCCCTACCTTCTTTCGGGGCTTTCCATTGACGATGAAATGTACCTTTGCATGGCTCTGCTTAAAAGGTCCGCGCTGACGATATCGGGCGATTCAGGAGGGGCACATCTGTCTGCGGCTTTGGGCACAAAAACATTGGTGATCAGCTTGCTTTCGCGCGTCAATAAATTTATGCCCTTGGGCGACCGGGTTTGGAGCATTTATCCCGAAATTGAGTGCTCTCCCTGCCCGGGAAGGGACATGAAGGCATGCAACAAACAGCGTTGGTGCGCAGAGGGAATTACCCCACAGATTTTGTGCGAAGCAGCAACTTCGTTGCTCGCAAATGAGGAGGAATGACGATGGGAGAATCCGGAAAAGCTTTCGATAAACCTTTAAAGATT
>NZ_CALETC010000235.1:0-21897 GCF_937920065.1 Acetomicrobium mobile | reverse complement strand
GGTGCGACCCTTTCTTCATTCGGACCGAGGTTCTGCATTATCTTTTGGCAATACGATCTGAAAGGGCAACGGCGATTCCATCAAGTAGGCGTCTTCGCCATCTTGGTAATAGCGCGACAGGAGACGTATGGGCTTAAACCCAAATTGCTCGTACAACAATCGTGCAGGATGATTAGTGACTCTTACTTCCAAAAGGGCCCTTTTACATCCTAAGCTTACTCCAAGCTCCCCCATTGCAAGCAGTAACTGAGATCCTATCTTATTGCGCCTGAAGTCGGGATGAACGGCGAGGTTCATGATTTTAAGCTTTCTCTTTTCTCGACGACAGGTACCAAAACCACACAGCTTGTTTCCCCACCAGGCACCTATGTAGAAAATCTTGCCTATTTTACGCTTAAGATCCGCTTCGAATATTTCGTATGGCCAAGGATATTCGTAAGCCGCCATTTCAATGGAGTAAATATCGTTTAAGTCTTTTAAACTGCAATATCTTATATCGACTAACAACATCGTCAGGGGCCCCTTCTATCATTTTTCCTGCTACCGCTACAAATACAAATAGATCCAAAGACCTCAAAAACATTTTACAACCAAAATTGTTTTTTGCGATGTGCAAAGACATCAAGTATTATAATGTAATTGTGGGTTTACCAGCTTAAATATACCTAATTACGGTGCTTGCTTAGAGGACGCCAAGCAGAGGTGTTTGAAAGGTGGATAAAACGAATTACCTTATGTTGCTTGAAAATAGGCACAAACGATATTTTGATGTCTATAGAAATTACGAAATAAGGGGCAAATCCTTTGATTTATATGCCGAGTGTCATGTTCGGACTGAGCGCACGATACTGGGATACGCCCTTGATGCTTACGAAGCTCATGATTATAGAATGCTAAAGTGCTATGATAGGCCATCACTATCGGAGATAGTCAACCTTTACAATTGGATTACCTTAGAATATGATAATTGGGTAAATCCAAAGGAGAATCATATGTGCACATTTCTTACTTTAGTGGTAGTATTGAGTAAAGGAGCTTCACGTGAGCTCGTTCGTTTTGTTGAAGGAATAAAACATGGTCGTCATTTCAAATTTGGCTTGAGGGGATGGTACGAATTGAGGTTTTTACTCGTCGATTTAAGCAACGAACGGGTGTGGAGCAATGTTAGTGGAAGGCAAATAAAAGAAGATTTTATTATAAAGCCAGAACCTAAGAGTTTTTTGAAAAAAATATTTACGTGGAGGTGAGCTTTGATGAGCGGTGTAATGTTGATGTTGGTCTCTTTCTTGCTTTTTTTATTGGCTTACATATTTTACGGCGGTTGGCTTGCAAAGCAGTGGGGAATAAATCCGCAAGCAAAAACCCCAGCTCATGAGCTTTACGACGGGGTTGACTACGTTCCTGCAAAGGCTCCTGTCTTACTGGGTCACCACTTTGCTTCCATTGCGGGAGCAGGGCCAATCAACGGCCCAATACTAGCTGCGGTTTTTGGATGGTTGCCTGTTACGCTATGGATCGTCATTGGCAATATATTTATTGGATCTGTCCATGATTTTGGTTCGCTTGTGGCATCGATCAGGCACAAGGGCTTGTCCATCGGAGGCGTTATCGATGCAAACGTCGGAAAGGCGGCCAAGAGGCTATTTTTACTCTTCTCCTGGCTTACCTTAGTACTCATCATCGCGGCTTTTGCCAATATAGTAGCTGACACTTTTGTTTCAACCCCGGAAGCCGCCACAGCGTCACTGCTGTTTATACCCTTAGCCATGGCTTTTGGATTTTCCATATACAGAAGAAATGCGCCGTTGCTTGTGAGCACTGTTGTCGGTGTTGCGCTTTTGGCGGCATGTATATGGCTTGGCGTTGTCTTCCCGCTGCAATTGTCCAAACAAACGTGGTTGATAATATTGTCGTTGTATATTGTCGTGGCCGCTATTTTGCCTGTGTGGATGTTGCTTCAGCCTAGAGACTATCTAAATTCTTTCTTGTTATATGCCATGATCCTAGGCGGATTTATAGGCGTTCTCTTATATCATCCCAGGATAGCAATGCCAGCGGTGACTGCTTTTAAACATCCAACTCAAGGTTATCTTTTCCCCATGCTCTTCATAACGATAGCCTGTGGAGCTATTTCGGGTTTCCACTCGCTTGTTGCTTCTGGTACGACGGCAAAGCAGATTGACAAAGAAGGAGACGCAAAAATAATCGGTTACGGTGGTATGTTGATAGAAGGTGCACTTGCAATTCTTGCTACTCTTACGGCAGTTTACCTAACTTCGGATGGTTATGCGGAGCTTTTAAAGGGAGGACCTGTTAACGTGTTCTCAACTGGGATAGCAACATTCATGACGAGCTTTGGTGTAGATGCTACTACGGGAAAGACTTTCACTGCCCTGGCTGTGTCGGCCTTTGCTCTTACCACTTTGGATACGGCAGGTCGACTCGGGAGATTTGCCTTTCAGGAATTCTTTCAGGAAACCTCTGCAGCGGAGTCACCGGCATCCGGGGCGTCGATCCTTAGCAATAGATACGTTGCTTCCGTCATAACGATTGGCATTTCGATATACTTGGCCTTTACGAGCTGGGGAGTCATATGGCCCATGTTCGGTTCTGCTAATCAGCTTTTGGCAGGCGTGGCGTTGCTTGCAGTGGCTGCGTGGCTTGCCAACAAGGGAATGAACAATAAGATGTTAATAGCTCCGATGATATTCATGTTTGTAGTCACCCTTACGGCTCTGGTATTCTTGATCCAATCAAATATTGCAAAGGGGAATTATATATTAGTCTTCTTTGGAGTCCTTCTTTTCATACTGGCAATTATCTTGATAGCGTTAAGCTACAATGTTTTAACCGGCAAGAAGAAGGAGCAGCAGGCATAGTCCATTTGTTTCTCAGGGGAATGTATAAACAACGCATTCCCCTGAGGATGCCGAAATTTGGTTTTTTATGCGAATTTTTTGTAAATAACTGCGTTTAAAGGGGGATCTCAGTGATGTGGAAAAAGGTGGCGGCCTTCTTAAAGGACTTTTTCGCCACCCTGTTAAGGCCTATAAATAAAACTCACCCCATGGTTATGAAAGAGGCGCTCGATGCAAACGATGCTTTTATGCTCCTTGTTTTTGGCGATCTTCTGGGTATACCTAATCCAACATCTTATTACACTTTAGAGTTATTACCTTACTTGGCTGACGATATAGAGCGTTGGCAGCAACGCATGGCGGTCAAAGGCACAGTCTTGGAAGAGAAGGCTGCACAATTTGATTTCTGATGTTAAACTTTCGCCCCGTTGGGGTGATTCCAAGGTAATCGGGAGGACGTGACACTTTATGAGCGTGGCCGTTTTATTCGACAAAAAATATGTGTTTTTTGGAGGCAAGGGCGGCACTGGCAAAACAACTTGTGCCGCCGCTTTTTCTTTGAAAGCGTCGGAAAGGGGCAAGCGAATTTTACTGGTTTCCACCGATCCAGCTCACTCTTTGTCAGACATCTTTGACAAAGCCATTGGTCCAAAGGGAGCTCAAATTTTAGATAATCTGTTTGCTCTTGAGGTGGATCCGGAAATAGAGGCGAAGAAATACATTGAGGGCATCAAAAGGCAGCTATCGAGTGCCGTTAGCAGCGTGGTGATTGATGCTCTGCAGAAACAAATCGACGCAGCCTACATGTCACCTGGTTCGGAGGAGGCGGCAATATTTGATAAGTTCATCGAAGTCATGGAAGAGGCGGAGAAATCCTTTGATATGGTAGTTTTCGATACCGCTCCTACAGGGCATACCTTAAGACTTTTGTCCTTGCCCAAGCTTCTGGACCTGTGGATCAATGGCCTGGTAGAAAAGCGTGAAAAGGCGTTAAAATTATTCCAAAGGGCATCCGGTGTTGAAAAAGAGGACCCGATTTTACGCATTTTGCAAAAGAGGAAAGCCCTCTTTGAAAAGGCGGGTAGCGTATTAAGCGATCTCGAAAAAACGGCCTTCGTCTTTGTTGTAACTCCGGAGCGATTGTCCGTCTTTGAGACGGAAAGAGCTCTTAAATATTTAGAAAGTTCGGGCATCAAGGCTGCAGGCATCGTGATTAATGGCGTTATCCCACAAGAACTGAGCGGGGATTTCATAGATAAGCGCAAAGAAGTTCAAGAAAAGTACGTGAATGTTATTTACGAAAAGTTTGGTGATAAGGTGTTGGCAAAAATCAAGCTTCTTGACAAAGACGTGTGGGGTTTGACTGACCTTCGACTCATAGCGGATATGCTGGTTGCAGGATAGGGCACATTTGTATTAAGCAAAAACAGTAGGGATAAAAACACCACCCTACTGTTTTATGAAAACTTCTTATGAGATTTTCTAAAAGATTAACTTACGCTAAAGCTTTTGCTGCTCCAAGGTTTACCCTTAAGAGATTCTCCTTCAATTAGTTCGATGAAGCGGGCGTGGCACTTCGGACACTTCATCACAGGGGGGACGTCTTCTACCTCAAATTCGTGCTTGCAAACGAGGCAACGAAATTTTCTCATGATGACACCTCCCATCTTGCCTTTGCCTATATTATACACAATTTTGGCCATTCGTGTTTTATAAAAATAACGAGAATACTATTACAAAGAGCAAAGAAGGGATCATGTTGAATACCTTAAAATGTTTTATATTTAGTAGGGAAAGGCCGAGCCCAAGAAGCAAAATCCCTCCAACCGCCGTTATATCATCTATTAGCGTGTTTGATATGAAGTCGTTAAGGCAAATGGTTCCTAAGGTGATTCCCCCTTGATACAGCAAAAGGGGAATTGCAGAAAAAAGCACCCCGACCCCTAAAGTTGAAGCTAGTGCGATCGAAGAGACTAAATCCATCATGGACTTGATCAATAACAACTTGGGTGGTTTGCCGATTCCTTCCTCAAAAGCGCCCAAGATGGCCATCGATCCCATGCAAAAAAGTAAAAAAGCAGTTAAAAAACCCTCTACCAAGTGGTCTTCGCCGAATTGGAATCCACGATTTATCATATTGGTTCTTAAGCCTTTTAGTCCATTTTGCAACCTTTCTTCCAGTTCTAGTGCTTCCCCAACTATTGCGCCTAGGAGCACGCTCAACATCATGATTAAAATGTTTTTTCCCTGCATGGTCATCTGCACACCCAGTGTTAATATGAACAATCCTATGACTTGAAAGGCAACCATTGTAATTCTTTCAGGTATTCTTCTTTTTATTATCAGGCCAATGGTGCTGCCCAAAACAATAGCTAAGGCATTTATTATGGATCCTGCCGCAGGTATATTGTTTATAAGGTCATACATTTTTATACCCCCTGTTAATGAAAAACATATACAGGAGATTTTACCTTCAACCAGAAGAATATTCCACCCGCAGCATTAGATTTGAAACATGTTTTCAGCTTGAGCAAACGTTACAAGGCTGTAGCTCGGAAAATTTAACGGGTCTGATTTAATGAAAAGAAAGGGTATAATTTGTCATATGTACTAGGCAGTTCAAAATGTGCGAATGCTTCGCTTATGATTTTCTTATAAGTGGAAGGGTGTGGTCTTTTTGAGAAAAGTAAGATACGACATATCCCTTTGGTCTGATTTCGATATATATTTATTTAAACAAGGAAACCACTTTAACTTGTACAAAGTGATGGGTTCTCACCTCGTAGAAGCAGATGGAGAAAAGGGCGTTTACTTCGCGGTATGGGCGCCAAATGCCAGTTCGGTTTCCGTAATGGGAGATTTTAATGATTGGTCGAAGGAGACGTATTATTTAAGGGTAAGAAGTGACGGTTCAGGAATTTGGGAGGGTTTTATTCCCGGTTTACAGGAAGGCGCTCGTTACAAATACCATATTTCATCTCAGTATAATAACTATAAGGTGGACAAAGGTGATCCCTATGCGTTTTTTTGGGAAAAGCCTCCTAAAACCGCCTCCATTGTTCACGATCTTTCTTACCAATGGAACGACGAGCGGTGGATGAAAAATAGGACGTCACGCAACTCTCTAAAATCGCCCATTTCTATATATGAGGTACACCTAGGATCTTGGCGACGCGTTCCCGAAGACAGCAATAGATGGCTAACTTATAAAGAATTGGCCCATTATTTACCAGAATACGTAAAAAAAATGGGATTTACCCACGTTGAGTTTTTGCCGGTGATGGAACATCCCTTTTACGGCTCTTGGGGATACCAGATCACTGGATATTTCGCTCCGACCAGCAGGTACGGCACACCCCAAGATTTCATGTATTTGATTGACAGGCTTCATCAAGCGGGAATTGGAGTCATTTTGGATTGGGTGCCTTCCCATTTTCCAAACGATGAGCATGGGTTGGTCTACTTTGACGGGACGCATCTTTACGAACATGCCGATCCTAGAAAAGGATTTCATCCCGATTGGAAAAGCTGCGTTTTTAACTATGGCAGATACGAGGTCAGGGCCTTTCTCATAAGCAATGCCAGATTTTGGTTTGAGAAATATCATATTGATGGCATAAGAGTGGACGCTGTGGCCTCCATGCTATATCTCGATTATTCTAGAAAAGAGGGGGAGTGGATTCCAAATGAATATGGTGGGAGAGAAAACCTGGAGGCCATATCTTTTTTGAAGCGATTGAACGAAGTTATTTATATGGATTTCCACGATATTCAGACCATTGCCGAGGAATCAACCGCGTGGCCAATGGTAACTCGTCCTACCTATATCGGCGGACTTGGTTTTGGCATGAAATGGAACATGGGGTGGATGCACGATACTTTGTATTATATGTCGCTTGACCCTATATACCGAAAGTATCACCATGATCAGCTGACCTTTAGCATATGGTATGCTTTTAGTGAAAATTTTGTACTTCCTTTGTCTCATGACGAGGTGGTACACGGCAAGGGCTCGCTCATTTCAAAGATGCCAGGCGATCAATGGCAAAAATTTGCGAACCTGCGCCTGCTTTATGGGTACATGTTTACTCATCCCGGAAAGAAGTTATTGTTTATGGGAGGAGAATTTGGGCAGTGGTCTGAATGGAACCATGAAAGCAGCATTGATTGGCATTTGCTTGCGTACCCCTTTCACCAGGGGGTTCAACGATGGATACATGATCTCAATGTATTGTATTTCAGTGAACCGGTTTTTCACGAGTACGATCACGAACCTAATGGCTTTGAGTGGTCCAACTTTTCTGATTGGCAGCAAAGCGTAATCTGTTATCTTCGAAAGGGGGTAAAGGAAAAGGATCTTTTCTTAATTGTATGTAACTTTACTCCCCTTCCCCGCTTCGATTACAGGGTTGGCGTGCCAAGGACTGGTTTTTGGAAGGAGGTATTAAATAGCGACGCCATTGATTATGGAGGAAGTGGCTTGGGTAATTTGGGCGGGGCGGTGTCCATGCCCACTCCTTTTCAAAGGTGGCAATATTCCTTATCCTTAACACTTCCACCTTTGGGAATTTTGGTATTCAAACATGAAGGCTAAATTTACAATAATTAATTATTATTCGTTGAAGAGAGGGTATGAAGGTGGAACGTTACGTGTGTATTCATGGTCATTTTTATCAACCGCCACGAGAAAATCCGTGGCTTGAGTTTGTGGAGCGTCAAGAATCCGCCCATCCCTATCACGATTGGAACGAAAAAATTGCCGTTGAGTGCTATGCTCCCAACGCCGCTTCGAGAATATTGAACGGTGACAGGCGTATCATCGCAATTGTAAATAATTACTCTAAGATTAGCTTTAATTTCGGCCCGACGCTTCTTGGTTGGATGGAAAAGGAATTTTCTTGGGTTTATGAGTCTCTACTGGAAGCCGACCGGATCTCGATGAAAAACTTTGGTGGGCACGGATCGGCAATAGCACAGGCATACAATCATATCATCATGCCCTTGTCAAGTTATCGTGATAAGTGGACACAAGTTTATTGGGGAATTAGAGACTTCGAAAAGCGGTTTAATCGTTTTCCCGAGGGCATGTGGTTGCCAGAAACTGCGGTTGACTTGGAAACTCTTGAAGTTCTTGCTGAACAGAATATTAAATTTACCATACTAGCACCACATCAGGCAAAGCGCGTTAGACCTCTTAGGGGCGGGGGATGGAAGGAAGTGACAGCCGCAACTTTGGATACAAAAAAAGCTTATTTGTGCCGTCTTCCTTCCGGCAGAGATATTTCGTTGTTTTTTTACGATGGACCCATTTCGCAAGATGTGGCCTTTGGTGGACTTTTGAGCGACGGAGAGCTTTATGCGCAAAGGCTACTGGGCGCTTTCAGGCAGGACGATGGTTTCCCGCAACTGGTCAATATCGCAACGGATGGGGAAACTTACGGCCACCATCACCGTTTTGGAGATATGGCTCTTGCGTACTGCATATATTTCTTAGAGTCCAAAAACCTGGCAAGGATTACGGTTTATGGTGAGTATTTGGAAAAGTTCCCCCCTAAAGATGAGGTGCAAATAGCGGAAAACACCTCTTGGAGTTGTGTCCATGGCATAGAAAGATGGCGTAGCAACTGTGGATGTAACACCGGAGTGAATCCGGAGTGGACACAGGAGTGGAGAAGACCTCTTAGAGGGGCAGTAAAACTACTGAGCGAAAGAGCAACGGTAATTTATGAAGACTATGCCTCAAAGCTTTTAAAGGAGCCCTTGCGCGCAAGGGATGATTATGTAAGCGTGATATTGGATCGCACCCCCAAGAACGTTGAAGACTTTTTTCATCGCAACGCCAAGAAGGATCTTTCAAAGGACGAAAAGGTCATCGCCTTGAAGTTGCTTGAGATGTCAAGAAACGCCATGTTGATGTTTACCAGTTGTGGCTGGTTTTTTGATGATATTTCGGGTCTGGAAGCCACGCAGATTATGACTTATGCTGCGCGCGTCGTTCAATTGGCAAGAGAAGTTAGCGGTAGGGATTTAGAAACGGATTTCCTCGCACTGCTTGAGAAAGCTAAAAGCAACGATCCGGTAATGAAAAACGGCAAGCGGATATACGAGAAAATTGTGTCCCCCAAGGTTTTGGATCTCCTCAGAGTTGGCGCCCATGGTGTGATGGCATCCATGTTACTAAACGGAAGGGTTAAGGAGAGCGTTTATTGCTATGAAGTTGAGAATGTGGATTTGAAAACTTTTGGATTGAGAAAATTTGTTCTACACTTGGGAAAGGTTCACGTATCTTCTTCAATTACTTGGGAAGAAGATCTTTTGTGGTTTGCCTCTTGTTATCTTAGTGGATTGCAGCTTTTTTGCAGTGTGATCGAACATCTGGGCGAGGCATCGTATGCTTTAATGTTGAGAGAGCTGGAAACTGCCTTTGAAGATCAAGATGTTCCTGAGATAGTTAGAAAGATGGATAAGCATTTCGAAGGCAGGATTTTCTCCTTAAAGCATCTCTTTCGAGATGAGCAGTATAAGATTGTCAATAACTTGATTGAAGATGCTCTAGATGTGGTCATGGTGGCTTATGAAGAGACATTCAATGCAAACTATTCTACAATGAAAGTGCTCCGGGAGTTGAAAATCCCCCTTCCAAGGGCCTTTCGTGCCACGGTTGATGTCACATTGAGTGGCAAGCTAGATGAAATTTTAAAGAATCCGGATATTGACGTCGAAGATTTGGAGTGGATATGCAGGGAAATAAAGGATTGGAATGTATTGATTGACGAAAGCCAAATTAGCAAGATAGCATGTGATAAAGTCAACTCACTATTGGAAAGTTTTAAAGTTCGGGAAGGGGATTTAAGTTTATTGCTCAAGGCTGGAAGGATCATAGAACTTTTATCGCAGATTGATGTAAAGTTAGATCTATGGAAGGCGCAAAACATATATTATGATATCGTTACTAACTACTTGGGGCAAAACAAAACTATCGAAAGCGAAGCTCGCGATGTAATGAAACATCTTGGCTTACAGTTAGGCGTAGAGGTTCAGGTTTAATGTCTGACAGCTAGCGTTTAACGAGTGCTAATTACAAGGATAAGCTAAGTCAAAGGCCCTTTGAACCAAAATCGCTACCAGGTTATCTTGAATTCCTTTTTTAAATTTAGCATCTTAGCGATATTATCGACATTTTCGCCCTGAGCAAGCTGGGTAAGGGTGCCTATCGTCTTTTGCGTCCGTTCGTTTTCAAAAATTCCTTTAGATTGAGCAAAGGTTATAGCAAGTGGTATGAGTTGTTGGTATAGTTCCGCCACTGGCGTGAAAGTTAGTCCCTTACTTGTAAGTGTTATAGTGAATATGTTTGACAAAGACGTCTCATCTCCATCAGGCTCACAAGATATAAAAAGGAACACCCCTTCAGGAAGTGGTAATTGCAAGATTGCCCTAGACCACTCGTTGCGTCGTGATTTGCCGCTAGCAACTTCTATGATTTTCTTCTCCTGTATGTAGGCTATCCATACTTGCATCAACTCTGCGGGATTGTCTGGCTTTGCGAAGCTTAATCTCCACAAAAAACACCGGGAGCCTTTATTTACTTTTGTACTGATCATTTCTTGCTGCGTCAAAACATATCCTTCTATGGATTTGATTTGATGCGAACCAGCCGGTGTACCCAAATAGGCTTGAGAGATTGTGCCATCCTTTTCTTCCATCACGAGGTAAATGGGACATTTCTTTGCAGTAACAATAGACATAGCTGAAGCTATCCTGCTCGTTAAGAGCAAAAGGATTAATGAAAATACGAGCTTGTCACAGAAAAAGCGTCTTTTCATGGGTAAATCCTCCCATCACATCATAGGTTTGTTATCCTGATTACTGAAGAAGCATCAATATTTTTGTATAGATCTTCTATGGTGACACCTAGTAAGGGGTGCCGCCATTTAGGACATATCTGGAGCAAGGGCATAATCACAAAGGGCCTTTTATGAAGTTGTGGATGAGGTATGACGAGCTCATCGTTACTGAGCACTAAATCATCGATGAACAAGATGTCTAAATCAATTTCACGTGGTCCCCAACGCTCGCGCGGCTTTCTCCCGATTCTTGCCTCGATCTTTTTGAAGCACCTCAATATCTCCTCTGGCTTTCCATCGTACTCTGCCAGAAGGCAGGCATTTAAGAAATATGGTTGTTCTTCAACTCCGAGAGGCGGAGTCTCAAAGACATCGCTTCGATCTTTTACAAGAAAGCCACAATTTTTAAGCAACTCTACGGCTTGGCGCAGATTGTTTAAGCGATCCCCTAGATTGCTGCCTAATCCGACACCTATTGTCCACATTTCAATCAAACCCTTTGAATGGCGGATATCATATCCACGATGTGCCTATTTTCCAAGACATCATGGACTCGAAGTATTTCGATATTATTTAGTGCACAATAGGCAGAAATGGCTAACGTTCCGTAGAGCGCCTCTTCAGGGCCTTTGCGTCTCAATACTTTGTATATCGTGCCCTTCCTCGAGTGGCCTATTAAAATAGGCCTCTCGAGCGATCTAAATTCCTGAATATGCTTTAATATGAGCAAATTGTGCTCATCGGTTTTTCCAAATCCCAGCCCAGGGTCCAATATGATTTGATCTCGTCTTATGCCATGTTCAACTGCAAGTTCCATTTTCTCTTTCAGGAAATCTTTGATCTCCCTTATGACGTCATCATATCTTGGATCTTTTTGCATATCCTTGGGTGTACCTTTAATGTGCATTATTATTATGGGAACTCCGAAGCTTGCCACCATGTTGGCCATATTGGCGTCAAAGGATAAGCCCGATATGTCATTTATTATATCTGCTCCAACTTCCAGTGCAGCCTTTCCAACCGTGGACTTATAAGTATCGACTGATATGACGGCCTCGGGCAAAGCATTTCTTAACGCTTTAAGAGCCGGTATAAGTCTTCCAATTTCCTCTTCTAATGGAACGGGGTCTGCGCCAGGTCTTGTGGATTCAGCTCCAACGTCTAAAATGTCCGCTCCTTCTTCGATCATTTTTTTTGCCCTTTCAACGAGCAGGGTCATATCGGGTATTCTGCTTTGTGGAAAAAAAGAATCGCTGGTTAGATTTAAAACCCCCATTATTAACGGCTTCTCGCCGAGTACCAGCTTTCGTTCTCTTGGCAAGTCTAAAGCAATCATTAAAATCTAACTCCTTTGTCTTTAAGTGAAGTTTTTCATTTTAATTATATTTTATTATTTATAGTACTACTTATAACTTATACCCACTCGCTTGTAAAACTTTTTAAATGCTTTGTTTGATTGAGCAGGGTCAAGCAGTATCCTCTATTTTCGTCGTGCATTATTATGCTATAGGATGCAGTATCTACGTGTATCCGCCAAAAATAGGGGTCAGCTATCTGAAGGCAAGCGGCTATTAGGGGCTTTATGACAGCACGATGACTTACTATTACAAGAGCCTTTCCTTTATATTTTTGCACGATGAATTCCAGGGTCGAAAAAGCACGTCTTTGCACATCGGGTATGCTCTCCGCGTTAGGCAACCTTAATCGTTCGGGGGAATTTATCCATAAGGCCCATTCTTCGGGATATTCCTGCATTATGTCCGCTTTTTTGCGGCCCTCCCAGGGACCCAATGAGATGTTGGTAAAACCCTGCAAAGGGGTTATTGAGACTCCCCCGTTTCTCTGGGAAATTATTTGAGCCGTATGAAACGCTCTTTTAAGCGGGCTGGTGAAGATGGAGTCTATCGGGCCCAGGCTTGCAATTTCTTCTGCTAAGCATTGAGCCTGTTTGATGCCGTTTTCATTTAAGGGGAAGTCGCTGCGACCTCGAAATAAGCCCTCTATGTTGCCATGACATTCCCCATGTCTAACCAATAAAATTTTAGTTGACTCCACGCGGTTCGACATTAAGTCATCCCCCCAGCTTAATGGATTTTGCCTGAACCATTGTACACCTAAGTTCGAAGAAAAACGCATAGATCGTATTGTTTAATTACGGGTCTTGAACACGCCAAAGCTTTTAATAAATACATACATGAAGTACCCTCGTAAAAAGATGGCTCTTTTGACCTGTCTTGACAATCCCCATGTAAAGTTGATAATCTATTTTGCGAGCGATTAGCACCCGAAGGAGGTAAGTGCTAATTAGGCGTTCTTGCTCTAGGGGGTGGAAAAAGTGTCAACGGAGTTAACGGAACGACAGTTGGATATACTGTATTCCATAGTGCATGAATATATAAGGACAGGAGAACCTGTAGGTTCGAGGACAATATCTAAAAAGTACCTTACGCACAGAAGCGCGGCGACCATTCGCAACGAAATGGCAGATCTGGAGGAAGCGGGATACTTATGCCAACCCTACACGTCAGCGGGGCGCATCCCAACGTCCAAGGCATATAGAGTTTATGTGGATATGATATTGCAAAAAAGGTCATTACTGACACCCTCAGTAGCCAGAGAAAAGCTGGAAGCATTGAAGGAAGAAAAGAGAAGCATAGAAAAAATGTTGTCCTATTTAACCCAGCTTTTAGGCAGCATAACTCACTATATCTCTGTCGCAGGCATAACCGTCTTGAGCGACGCAACGTTAAACAGGTTAGATTTAGTTAAAGTGGATAGCTTTCACGTGCTGTTACTGATAATACTAGAAGGCGGTTTTGTGCACCATGACGTTATAAGGACTGAGCAAGAAATAACGCAAGAAGAGCTAGATGATTTGAGTTCTTATCTCAACTGTATAATATCGGGCCGCTCTTGGTTCGAGGCCCGCGATGTCATTAGAGAAAAGATGCTTAGAGAACTCATCCATTACGCTGAAATATGTCTTCAAACGCTGGATGAAGTGGATCTCGTTTTGAAAAAGTCTCGTTATAGATTTTTTACGGGTGGTACTAGTAACATATTGCTGTTGCCAGACTTCAGGGACATGGAAAAATTGCGCTCCTTGCTGGTTTTGCTCGAAAATGAGGAAGAATTTGCAAGAATCTTGGAAGCCTGTGCCACTGAGGAGCCCATAAGCGTAATTATCGGCGATGAAAACCCCGTGGAAGCCATGAGAGATTGCTCTCTGGTGCTTGCGAGTACCGAAAATGGCGTTAAAAAGACCATACTCGGGGTAATAGGTCCAGTTAGAATGGATTATGAAAGGACAATCGGAGTGCTCGAGATGTTGTGCGAACACCTGTTGGATTAGATTCTCTATGAGGGAGGAGTTTGAAGTTGCCTGATAAAGATTTAAATGCAGGACTGAAGGAAGGGCTTGAAGAGTTGGCAGAGGACAGCGAAGTCGACAAAAATCGAGTCCTGGATTTTTGCAAGGCGAAAGATATCGAGGAGCTTATTAATGAGAAAGAGACTCTAGAAAAGGAGCTATCCAATCTGAAGGAGCAATATAATGCTTTGTACAACGAAGCTGCGAGGGTAAAGGCTGATTTTTATAATTATAAAAGAAGAATGGAATCCAATATTGAGAAACAAAAAAACTCGACCATTGCAGAAATTATATTAAATTTACTGCCGATAATAGATAATTTTGAACGCGCCTTAAATTGCGAGGCTGAAAGGGAATCCGCCTTTTACAAGGGAACATGCATGATTTACCGGGATTTTTTAAACGTCTTGGCTAAATTCGGTGTAACTCCTATAAAGGCGATTGGCGAACCCTTTGACCCCCTGTTTCACGAAGCCGTTGCGGTACAAACTGTTTCTGATATTGACAGCGATGGAAAGGTCGTTCAAGAGGTGCAAAAAGGGTACACTTTAAACGGAGAAGTTATCAGGCCTGCAAGGGTAATAGTAGGTAAATTGAACGAAGAAACCGATAAAGAGGTGGGTAAGGATGAGTAAAGTAGTGGGAATTGACTTTGGAACAACCAACAGCGTCGTTGCTGTGAAAGAAGGAGATAATGTTGTAGTGATACCGAATGCTGAAGGAAGTAGACTAACTCCTTCGGTGGTAGCCTTCACAAAAGACGGAGAGCGCTTGGTGGGTCAACTGGCTAAGAGGCAGGCTATCATTAACCCTGAGCGCACTGTCCTCTCTATAAAGAGAAAAATGGGAAGCGACTACAAGGTCAAAATAGACGAAAGAGAGTATACTCCTCAGGAAATTGCAGCCATGATCTTGCAAAAGTTAAAAAACGACGCCGAAGATTATTTAGGTGAAGAGATAAAACAAGCAGTCATAACCGTTCCAGCCTATTTTACCGATGCCCAGAGACAAGCCACGAAGGACGCAGGTAAAATAGCAGGGCTAGAGGTCCTTAGGATAATTAACGAGCCTACAGCTGCCTGTTTGGCTTACGGAACTGAAAAGGGCGGAGAATTTAAGGTTTTAGTTTTTGATTTAGGGGGAGGCACCTTCGACGTGTCTATATTAGACATAGGAGAAGGTGTATATGAGGTTATGGCTACAAGTGGCGATAATCATTTAGGTGGCGATGATTGGGATCAGCGCCTTGTAGATTGGATGATCGAGGAATTCAGGCGCCGCGAGGGCATTGATTTGGGAAGAGATAAAATGGCTGTACAGAGGTTGCGTGAGGCCGCGGAGAAGGCGAAGATTGAGCTATCCTCCATGTCCGAGACCATGATATCCTTGCCTTTCATTACAGCCGATCAAAATGGGCCCAAACATCTCGAGCTTGAAATAACCAGGGCAAAATTTGAGGAGATGACAGCGGACTTACTGGAAAGGGTCGTAGGTCCGGTTCAGAGGGCCTTATCAGACGCCGGATTAACTTACGCCGAAGTGGATAAGATCCTATTAGTTGGCGGGGCAACGCGCATGCCAATGGTGCAACGCAAAATTAAGGAGTTGTTGGGCAAGGAGCCAACAAAAGGAATAAATCCGGATGAATGCGTTGCCGTTGGAGCGGCCATTCAGGCAGCCATCTTGTCAGGGGAGCATAAGGATATAGTTTTGGTCGACGTTACGCCGCTTTCCCTGGGAGTAGAGACATTGGGTGGTGTGTTCACCAAGATAATAGAAAGAAATACAGCCATCCCCGTATCGAAAAGCCAGATTTTTACCACAGCTGTCGACAATCAAACGCGAGTTGAGATACACGTCTTACAGGGCGAAAGGCCAATGGCGTCAGATAACGTCTCTTTGGGGAGGTTTTTCCTAGATGGCATACCTCCAGCACCGCGCGGTGTGCCTCAAATTGAGGTCACCTTCAATATCGATGTGAACGGCATCTTAAACGTGACGGCCAAAGACCTGGCTACGGGCAAAGCACAGCAGATCACGATTCAATCCTCCAGGCTATCGGAAGAAGAAATTGAACGTATGCGCAGGGAGGCCGAAGCGAATGAAGAAGCCGACAAGAGAAAGAGAGAGCTGGCCGATGCCAGAAACGAGGCCGACAGCGCCGTATATAACGCTGAGAAGTTGTTGCGCGACTTGGGTGACAAAGTGACTCAGGACGAAAAAAGCAAGGTGCAATCAAAGATAGAGGCGGTCAAGCAAGCTTTGAGCAAGGATGACGTGCTGGCGATTAAATCTGCTTGCGAAGATCTGACGAAGGATTTAAACGAATTGGCTGTCAGGCTGTATTCTCAAGCTGCTCAAGAGAAGGCAGGGGTTGGAAGTGCTGGAACTTCCGAAGCAGGGAAGTCTCAAGAAAATCCGAGTGAGGGTCCCACGGTTGATGCTGAGTACAAAGATCGCGGAGAGGCATAAGAGGTGACCGAAATTGCCAGGCCCCGCTAGCGGAAAAGATTATTATGAAATATTGGGCGTAAGGCGGGATGCCTCACAGGAAGAGATAAAAAAAGCATACAGGAAGTTGGTGCGTCAGTACCATCCCGACGCCAACCCCGGTAACAAAGAAGCTGAAGAAAAATTCAAGCTTATAAACGAAGCTTACGAGGTCTTAAGCGACCCTCAAAAAAAGGCCCAATATGACCAATTCGGCTTTGCGGGCGACGTTCCTCCCTCCTATGGCGGCGAAAGCGCCTGGGATTTTGGTGGTTTTGGGGACCTTTTTGGCGATCTCTTTGGTGACTTCTTTGGAGGATTTGGCCCCAGAAGGGAAGTTAGGACGCCACAAAGAGGATTGGATTTAGAGATGCCCCTAATCGTCACCTTAATGGAAGCCGCTTATGGTGCCACCAAAGTTGTGCACATACCCAAGTGGGAAAAGTGCACGACTTGTGGTGGTAGTGGAGCAGCACCTGGGACCTCGCCTGTACGCTGTTCCCTTTGCGGAGGGAAGGGCCAGGTGGAGACGAGGTCGAAGACGCCCTTTGGTGAATTCGTTACGGTTCGCACTTGCTCTAGTTGCGGAGGGGCGGGTTATGTCATCAATGACCCTTGCAAAGACTGCGGAGGTCGAGGAAGGACCAGGGTAAAGCGCAAGATAGAAGTTAACATACCCCCTGGAGCAGATACAGGAACTCGCCTTAGGATACGAGGCGAAGGCGAAGAGGGCAAAAACGGCGGACCGCCAGGGGACCTGTTTTTGGTCATAGAGGTAGAAGAGGACCCCGTCTTTCAAAGACGAGGCGATGATCTTCATGTGACGGTCGATGTGCCCTTTCCGGTGGCGGTCTTGGGAGGCAAGGTAAAGGTACCCACGCTAGAAGGAGAAGAGGAGTTAGAATTAAGCCCAGGAACTCAAGCGGGTTCCATCAAGAAGCTCAGAGGTTTAGGCATGCCACGACAGAGGGGCAGTGGGCGCGGGGACCTGATAGTTCACATAAATATCGCTGTTCCACGTAATTTGACTGACAAGCAAAGGGCCTTGATTGAGGCCCTTGCCTTGGAAATGGACGTGCCTGTCAAGTCATCTGGACTGATCGAAAAACTAAAGGGATTGTTTGCTTAAAAATTGCATGATACAAGGAAATGCGCAGAACTGTAATTTAATGGTCGATGGTTCGCTTCTATGAATAACAAGTTTTACTAGAATAATGAATGTTGATTTTTGTCCAAGGGGGGCTGAGGCTCCCCTTAATGTTTCTCGAACGAGAACGAGCGTTAGGGGTGGTGTGGGGCATATGAAGGACGAAGTTTATTGGTGGTATATTATTTTAGAGTCAAAACAGGGGTCAGAAGAAATTCTCTATCATGTTGCTCAAGCATCAAATAGCATTGGAGCCGAAACATTAGAGGCCAAAGATTACTTGAGGACAAAATTGTATTACCGTTCGGATTTGGACTTGGAAGAATGCATTGAAAAGGCTTCGTCATTAATAAAGGGGTTCGTAAACGTTCGTATCCACGATGCTGGCAAAGAGGAATGGCGACCGTGGTTAAAAATGCATAAGGAGGCCTTTCCCCCGCTCTTGGTGGGGGATCGCTTGGTGGTGTTAGCGCCATGGCATAAACACAAGGTGCCCCTCGGGCGGATACCCATATACATCGAGCCAGGTAGCGCTTTTGGCACGGGATACCATGCCAGCACGCAAATAGCTTTGAGGTTGCTTGAAAAGTATTTAAAACCGGGAGACAAAGTTTTAGATGTAGGCACTGGCTCTGGTATACTTTCCATAGCAGCCCTCAAGCTTGGAGCTGCAAAAGTAATCGCCAGAGACATAGATCCCGCGGTAAAAGAGGAAGTTGAGAAAAATGCCCTTTTAAACGATGTAACTACCGGATTGATTCTTGAGATTGCGGATGGAACAAGAGGTTTCAATGAAGTTGTGGACTGCATAGTTTCGAATATATTGTATGAACCCTTGATCGCTATGCTGGATTCATTTAAAAAGATACTGGTTAAAGGCGGGTTTATGATAATGTCCGGTTTGTTACTAAAGGAACGCGAATGCTTCGTTGAAGCAGTGAAAAGGGCTAAATTTTCGATTGCAGAAGAACTTGAAGAGGAGGACTGGTGGGGTGTCGTTGCCTCGCACGAGGTTAGATAAGGCCGAGAGGCTTTCTAGCGACGTATGGGTTTTGGATACCAGGGAGTCTCACCATTTGATGCACGTAAGGCGATGTCGCATCGGAGATGAAGTTGAAGGCCTTCTTGAGGGCAGAAAGCTTTTGCTTGTCATTGAAGGATATAAAGATGGCAGGGTCATCGCAAGGGAGATCGATAAGCTCCCCCTGAGCCGAATAAAAATTCGAACGACGCTTTTAGTTGCGCTTGTGAAATCTAATGCCTTTGAAGACATGTTAAGCCATGTTACGGAACTGGGTGTAAGCGAAATTATACCCCTCTTGGCCGAACGATGTATCGTTAAATTAAAGGGAGATATCAAACGTAAAGAGGCAAGATGGGAAAGGATCATCGATGAGGCTACAAAGGTCAGTGGCATAAGCAGCCATCCGGTTTTGCACGAACCTTCGAGGATTTCCGATTTGGAAGCAGAGATGTTGCCTCCACTTCGCTTATTTGGTGCTTTAACTGATAATGCGAGACCCTTGGGTCAGATTAGAATAGTTGGCCAAAAAGATGTAGCATTTGCCGTTGGCCCTGAGGGCGATTGGACGGAGGAGGAAATGTCTTTGTTTTTAAAAGCGGACTTTATTCCCGTTTCGCTGGGACCAAATATATTGCGGACAAATACTGCGGCGGTAGCGGGATTGTCCTATATAATCTTGAGTGCCGAGGGTGTTTCATCTTGCGATCATTAGAGGACGTAAAGGTAAGAATTAAATGTTTAGGATGTCGTACTAACATCTACGAAGCCGAAGCTATAGCAGACTCCTTCAGGAATGAGGGAGCCATCATTGCTAACGGCGATGAATTTGACGTTGGCGTGCTGGTGAGCTGTGCGGTAACAAAGACGGCGGAGAAAAAGTGCAGGCAGGCATTGCGGCGCATGCAAAGGAAATCCCCTCAAGCAATTACGGTTTTATGTGGTTGTTATGTGCAGGGAAGACCCGATGAAGATCTGCTTCACTTGGGCGCAGACCTTTACGTAGGAAATAGATTAAAGGCCGAGCTGACGAACATTGTAGCTAACATGATTAAAGGAAGGATAAAAAAGCCTTTAATTTTAAAAACGGATGTACTGCACGATGAAAGGTGGGATTCCCTGAGGCTATCAAAAGTTAGCTTTCATACAAGATCTTTCGTTAAGGTACAGGACGGATGCGATTCCTTTTGTTCTTATTGCATAGTGCCTTTTTTGAGAGGACGTCCTATCAGCAGGGATATGCAAGAGGTTATCGATGAAGTCGAACGTCTAGTTAGCCAAGGGTGCAAAGAAGTCGTGTTGACGGGGGTGCATCTTGGGCTTTATGGCAGCGGGTGTGATTTTGACCTTGGAGACTTGGTTAAATCGCTTGCCAAAATAAAGGGGTTGAAAAGGCTGCGCTTTGGTTCGATAGAACCTCTGGCCCTGGATGACAAATTACTGCGCCTTTTAGCGGAAAGCGAGATCTTCTGCCGTCACCTCCATATTCCTCTTCAAAGTGGCGATGATGGTATTCTTGGTCTCATGAGGAGGGGTTATAAAGCCAAGGACTTCGCGAACATCATTGAAAATGTGCGATGTTATCTTGGAGATGATGTACACGTAAGTACCGATATCATAGTGGGGTTTCCGGGAGAAAGCGAAAGGGCTTTTGAAAACACTTTGACTTTAATCGATAATTTAGGAATAGGGAGGGTTCATGTCTTTCCTTTTTCACCTCGCAAGGGAACGAAGGCTTACTCCATGCCCGAAAGGCTAGACAAGCGCGAGCTCGAGTCAAGAATGGACAGGGCAATTAATCTTGGAAGGAAACTTTTACAAAGGTTTGCTCGTAGGTGGGTGGGACAAAGCATTGAAATCTTGGTTGAACATTGTGATGGGGCAAGAGTTAAAGGTCTTTCGAGGCATTACCTGGAAGTGGAGGCTGACATAGATCGAAGGTCAAAAGAGCCGCGAGGATGTCTTGAAGGGCAAATTGTGGGTCTTGAACGTCAAATTTATGTAACGAAAGCCGAGCACGGCATCTTGCATGGCGTTTCATCTGAGACTTAAGGTTAGCAGACTAAAGGGGGAGTTTGATGTGAATAAAGACATTTTATCTAAATACGTTACGGAGAACGCGAACATTCCTTGGGGAACCCGCAATGCAGAGAGAGTTTTATCTGCTTTGCTTGTAGCAGACAACTTTTGGGATATAGTTTCTTTTAGTTGCGAACCCTTGCCAGCAGTGGCAGAAGCTTTAAAGCTACTTGCTGATAGAGGTCTGATAGAATTTACCGACCAGGGTGTCTTATTAACCCAAAAAGGGCGCATGTTCATTGAAGAAGAGGGCGTTTTTCCTTTACATTTTCATACATGTCCTCGTTGTGACGGCAAAACAGTAGTAATAGATGAGTTTAGGGAAGCCTTTGATGAGTTTTTAAGGATCCAAATCGACAGACCGGAGGCAATTAGGGAATTCGATCAAGGTTACGTTACCCCGGAAACGACATTTGCCCGCATAGCGTTAGCGGACAGTAGGGGCGATTTGAGGGGTAAGGAAGTTGTAGTATTGGGTGACGATGATTTAGTTGGAGTTGCCTTAGGCCTCACAGGTTTGGTTAAAAGTGTTGTGGTGCTTGAATTGGATGAGCGTCTCGTTGCCTTCGAGCAAAGAATTGCTACGGAGCTTGGTCTTCCATTGCAGGTTATCAGACATGACTTAAGAAAGCCGCTAACAAAGGAATTGCTCAGTAAGTTTGATGTATTTTTCTGTGATCCACCCGAAACTATTGAGGCCTTTGATGCCTTTGTCGGCAGAGGGATTATCGCATTAAAGGGTGAGGGATGCGCTGGCTATTTTGGCATCACCCATGTGGAAAGCTCCTATTATAAGTGGCGCTTGCTTGAAATGAAACTACTTCAAAGAGGGCTGGTCATCACAGATATCATTCATGATTTTAACGTTTATATGAATTGGGAATACGTTGATGAAATGCTGGCGTGGGATTTAGCGCCCATTAAGCAACCCCCTATTCGAAATTGGTATAAATCCTCGATGGTAAGGGTCGAGATGGTGGAGAAACTTGAGATACCTAACGAGGATTTGACCAATCGCGATATATATAACGATCCAGAAAGCTCAACTACATAGCGAAACGTGACTGTTGGAAAGAGGAGTTGACCCT
>NZ_CALETC010000234.1:0-5477 GCF_937920065.1 Acetomicrobium mobile | reverse complement strand
AAAGAATATTGCACTATAAATATCACAGATAATCAGGTCATGTCAAGTGCCTGATAACGCAATTTCCTAAATTTTATTGACAATTGAAGAATTTATATAAGGATTGTCATGGCTGACCAACAATCATTTTATTAAATAACGGTGTGAAAATTTAATGTTGCGTCAAAAGGCTGTGATTGCAAATACAATATATATATACTTATGAAATATCCATTGTATTATGTAAATTGTACAGGCGCATCAAGCATCATGTTTTTAGTGATGACAATTGTTAATAATATCTGGTAATTACTGTTTATTATATTGTTTCATTTATAATGTTAAGGAATATTAGGTATTGCCCAAGGAATATCTTCGCAAGTCAAAATTAATTATTAGAAGTCTTTGCTTATGAAGCTTGCTAAAAGATTTTAACTATTTTACTGCTGTTGGTAAAGGAATTTTTGCCTGTTGTTTGCGATATTTTTCTGGCCAATGGCATAGGATGATGTAGAATAAAGGGGCAAAAATTATGTATGTGTTGTACATTTGGGCGAGCTTTAAATATAGCTGAAAAGGAGCAAAGATATGCAATGGATCGCAAGTTGATTCTTGAGAGGCACAATCGAGTGGAAAAGAGCCTGCGGCAAAACGGAGTTGACGCCGTAGTGCTTTTTAACGTCGAGGGAATCGGATGGGAAGATCTTTATTATTTTTCTGGTTTTAGGGGCACAAGCGGCATTTTGGTCTTCGGTCAAAATGAAAAATTCTTGATAACTGATAGTAGGTACATTTTACAGGCAAGGGAGCAATCCCCTTTTTCTGTAATAGATAAAGGTGACAAAGAAGATATTTTTCTCGTAGAGTCCATGTTGAGGGATTTAGGCGCTAAAACGGTAGGTATTAATACAAAGACCCTGCCAAGTTATCTGTATCTGAAATTATCCGGACTCGGTTTTACCTTGGTCGACGTGTCGGATATTTTGGCTTCCTGCAGGCGCAAAAAGTCAAAAGAAGAGGTTGATCTGATTAAGATAGCTTCAGAGCAAGCGAGCAAGGCTTTCTTAAATGTTTTAAATGATCTAAAGCCTGGCATTAAGGAGACGGAAGTGGCAGCTAAACTAGAATATGAGATGAAGATTTTGGGGGCCGAGGGTGGCTGGGGTAGTGCAGATTTCATTGTTGCTTCGGGTGTAAGATCTGCCCTTCCTCATGGCAGGGCTACTTCTAAGGAATGGCAAAAGGGTGAGTGGGCAACAATTGATTTCGGCGCCAGATATGAAGGTTACGTTTCCGATATAACGAGAAATATCTATATGGGTGCTCCGTCGAGAAAGGCCATAGAAATCCATAGCATATTGTGCATGGCTCATATTAAAGCTGCTTCAAAGATAAAACCTGGAGTTGCTGCCAGGGAGGTAGATATGACGGCTAGGCAAGTTCTAGCCGATAGAGGTCTGGACAAGTATTTTACCCACAGCTTGGGTCACGGCATTGGTCTTGAAGTGCACGAAATGCCAAGGTTGTCATCGAGGTCAGTTGATGTGCTTGAAGAGGGTGATGTCGTAACTGTCGAGCCTGGAGTTTACATAGAAGGTTATGGCGGCATGAGGGTTGAAGACGATTATCTTGTGACGGATAGCGGGGCTCAAAGGCTTACGGCAGATATCCCTATGGAATTATTTGTAGTAATGGATTAAGAAATTAACGATAGGAGGCTAAATTAATGGATAAATTATCTCAACTGTTTGAATCGCGCAGAAAAGATTTTCCTTCCCTTGCTCGCACTTACAACGGCCACACTTTGGCCTATCTTGACGGTCCTGGAGGAACGCAAGTACCTCAGGCTGTAATTGATGCCGTCACGGATTATTTTACGAATTGCAACGCTAACGCACAAGGCTATTTCGTCACTTCTATTGAATCGGACGAATTAATTGCAGAAGCCAGAGAAACCGTTGCAGCCTTTTTGGGAACCGAAAATGGCGATACAATTTCTTTTGGCCAGAACATGACGACGCTGAACTACGCCTTGAGCAGGGCTTTAGAGAAGTCCTTGCATCCCGGTGACGAGGTTCTTATCACTCAATTGGATCATGAGGCAAATCGTGGCCCCTGGTTAAGGCTAAGAGAGCGTGGGGTTGTGGTACGTGAAGTGAAACTGCTTCCGAACGGCACGCTTGACATGGACGATTTTAGCAAGAAAATAACGGAAAACACGCGCCTCGTTGCAATGGGTTTTTCCTCTAATGCCCTAGGTACGGTCAATGACGTATCCACGGTAAGGCGTTGGACTTATAAAGTTGGAGCATATCTTTTGGTCGATGCTGTACACTTCGTTCCCCACTTCCCCATAGATGTCAAATCCTTGGGCGTGGATTTTCTGCTTTGTTCTGCTTATAAGTTTTACGGGCCACATGTTGGGATTTTGTACGCTAAAGAAGGGCTGCTTGAGCAGCTTGATTGTGAAAGGGTCTGCACGCAGGACCACAGGGCCCCTTATCGTATTGAGACGGGCACATTGAATCACGAGGGTATAGCTGGAGTAAAAGCAACAGTTGAGTATATTTCTACCTATGGAGAAGGCGATACTTTAAGAGAAAAAATAGTTTCCGCCATGGAAAGGATCTCTTCTTATGAGCACGAATTAGCTCTTTATGCCTATAAATGTTTGGGAGATATCCCCGGCGTTACAATTTACGGTCCTTCCTTTGATGAGAGGCATCGCGCTCCCACCATATCATTTACCTTTGAAGGTTTAAATCCAATAGAAGTGTGCAAAAGCTTGAACGAAGAGGGAATACTTGCCTGGGATGGCCATTTTTATGCCATAAGGCCGATAGAAGTATTGGGATTGCTCGAGCAGGGCGGCGTAACCAGGATCGGCATTTCTCTTTACAATACAAAGGAGGAAATCGATCGACTAATAAAAGCACTTCAAAAATTAAGCGCAAGGTGATCTTAAAAGCATACTAATATGCCTTTATAATCACTTAAAAAATTGACCCTAACCTTATCTGGTGCGATAATTGTCTATGGAGCTAATATAATGTTTTATAATTTGTAAAGGAGGAAGATCTTATGAGCAAGCTTAGAAGCCTTGCTGCAATACTTGCAGCAGTTGCATTGGTTGCTTTATGCGGGTGTGGTTTGGCCGAAGCGGCAGCACCCTTTCACATTGGTATCATGACTGGCACTGTTTCCCAACAAGAAGACGAGCTGCGCGGAGCCGAGAAGCTAATGGAGATATATGGCGATGAAGCCCACGGAGGTATGATAAAACACGTCACCTACCCCGATAACTTCATGCAGGAAATGGAGACCACGATCAGCCAGCTAGTCGGTCTTTCTGACGACCCAATGATGAAAGCGATCATTGCCAGCACTGCAGTACCTGGAACCACAGAGGCTTACAGGAGGATTAAGGAAAAAAGGCCGGACATTATATGCTTGGCCGGTAATTCTCAAGAAGACCCCGGCGTTATAGGATCAATAGCCGATTTGACGGTAAACGCGAACGATATATATAGAGGTTATCTGATTCCCGTTGCTGCTCAGAAGATGGGCGCCAAGAACTTTGTTCACATCTCCTTTCCAAGACACATGAGCTACGAGCTGCTGTCCAGAAGGCGTAATATCATGGAAGCGACATGCAACGATATAGGCTTGAAGTTTCATTTTGAGACGGCTCCTGATCCCGTAAGCGACGTGGGAGTGGCCGGTGCCCAGCAGTTCATACTGGAGAAAGTACCTGCATGGCTCGAAAAGTACGGGAAGGACACGGCATTTTTCTGCACCAACGATGCACATACAGAGCCTTTGATAAGGCAGGTAGTAAATTATGGGGGATATTTCGTGGAGGCCGATTATCCTTCTCCTCTTATGGGATATCCCGGAGCGTTGGGCCTGGACCTGACGGCTGAGAAGGGCGATTTCCCGGCGATGGTTAAAAAGATAGAAGAGGTCATCGTTGAGAAAGGCGCCAGCGGACGACTGGGCACGTGGGTTTACTCCCATGCTTATGTTATTACGGCGAGTTTAGGTGAGTTAGCAAAGAGGGTAGTCGAAGGAAACGCGAAATTAACCATCGAGGATCTCATTGCTGCCAGTAAGGGAATTACTCCCGGCATAAAACTCAATGGGAGTCGCTACATAGACATTGGCACTGGAATTGAGAGGGCAAATTACATCATGGTTTATCAGGACACGTACGTCTTTGGAAAAGGATATCTTGGCATGACCGAACTTGAGGTCCCGCAAAAATACCTTTCAATAAAGTAAAGTAACATACGAAACAAAGTTATTTGGTAAGTGCATTAAAATAAAGAGGGGAATATTCCCCTCTTTTTATTAGATTACAAAAATACCCAAAGGGTTACATTTCTGGGCATAACTGGCATGTCATAAGTCCCAAAAGGGCTTTTGTCGCGAGCAACTCGGCATATTTTACGATTTTGGTATGGTCACTGTTTTGCCTACGTGAAGAGGGGTAAAATCGTCGCCGAAATAGTTTTTGAAAGCTACCATCGCATCAAACCCCGTGCAATGTCCTGCCGCTATCCAGCTGGGTTTTAAGGAAGCAAGCTGCGATACGGTTTTTTCGATGTGTTCGGAATCGACGTCTTTTAAGTGAAAACCTCCTAATATGCCTTCTATTGGGATGCCCGGGAAGATGTCCTTGGCTCGAAGGGCGATGTTTACTATGCCGGAATGGGAACAGCCCGTCACAATGACGATGCCCTGTCCTTCGACGTTTACTGCAAGAGCGGTGTCATCGAAAAGCATGTCTTTTTTTATATGGCCTTCTTCGATGGTAATTGCGTTAATGCTGGGCTCTTCGAAATCCGTTTTTCTGGGGATTTCGCCTAAAGCGATGACGCCCTCGCGCAATTGGACAGGATCTTTCGATAGCAGTACCTTTCCTCCCGCAGATTCGATTTCCAAAGGCCCGTTTCCTTGCGGGACTCCAATGTAGCTGATGACGGGTTTGCAAGCAAAGTGAGGCCGAAAAAGCGTAGGATGCGCGATGACTGGCAGGTCTTTTTTCTTCGAAGCTCGAAGCAGATCGACGAGCGCCCCAGTGTGATCGTAGTGGCAATGTGTTAAAACTAAAATGTCGATACTCTCGGGGTCAATGTCCAACCTGCTCATGTTATGAAAAAGAGCTTTTGAAGACTGACCTACGTCCACAAGCACGCACATTTTATCTTTCTCAGCCTCTATCTCCAAGAAGAACGAAGCGCCATGTTGAGCAACGAGGTCTATATTTCCCGGAACGGCATCATCCATCAAAACGGTTATCTTTAGTGAGTTCACACCTTTCATGTAATTCACCCCTGTTTATTTCGTTGTCTTCCTTTGTGTTATCATGTATCTATTTTAGTCTCAGATGAAGCGTAATGGTCAAAATAAATTCAGACAGAAATAAATGCTTTACGTAGCCTCAAAGCACAGCCTTTCCATAAAAGTTTGAAAGATGTCAAAGGAGTTAATTTGCC
>NZ_CALETC010000233.1:0-3505 GCF_937920065.1 Acetomicrobium mobile | reverse complement strand
CCAGCACACGCATTCCCTCTGAAACTAGATACTTGGCAAACATTGCAGTAATAGTACTTTTCCCACTGCCACCGCGACCACAAAAAAACACCTTTGTCATATCACAATAACACTCCCCTGATTATCAGTTTAACTTATATGCTAAATCTCTGAAAGAGGGGATATTTGGCTCAAGATATCTTTTTCTAAAGTCCTGGCTTTAGGAGTTATGGCCAAACCTCCCTTAGACGTCTCCCTTAAACTTTCAGGTAAAGCTCTACCAACTTGTCGCATAGCATCAACCACTTCATCCGGAGGTATAACGGATCTTACCCCCGCCAAAGCCATATCGGCGCATATTGAGGCCAAAGCCACCAACGTACCATTTCGTTTTATACATGGAACTTCAACTAAACCGGCAACCGGATCGCACACCAAACCCATTACTGACTTTAATGTCAAAGCAGCCGCATGTGCCAAAGCTTCGGAACTTCCCCCTTTTAGAAACGTTAAAGCCGCAGACCCCATGGCAGCAGCAGCACCACATTCGGCTTGACATCCCCCTTCAGCTCCAGCCAATGTAGCTCGCTTTTGAATGACCTCCCCCACGCCTCCTGCGACGATCAAAGCCATTACCAATGCATCTCTGGTCGGCGCATACAAATTATTATAAGCGAAGAGCAATCCTGGCAAGATGCCACAGCTTCCAGCGGTAGGAGCAGCCACTATGCGTCCCATACTCGAATTGTATTGAGATACTGACAAAGCTATATGAGAAGACTTTGCTATCAATTTCCCCGAGAGCAAATCATTGGCCTGAGATATATATTCACCAAACCTCTGTGCCTCATCTTTCATTAAGCGACCTTTAAAGTCCGACTTTATGGCTGAATTTACGGATTGTTCCATGGCATCTAATATAAAAGACATAGAAGCATATATCGAGTCAAAATCCTTGCCGCTTTCTCGGCTTTCCAGTTCTATTACTGCCTCATAAAATTCAAGATCGACCTCACAAAGCTGCAGTATCTCTTCAAAAGACCTCATTTTATATCACTCTCCAAAGAAGGCATGAAAATAATGCGCATCAAAGCGGGATGAGAATTTAACATTTCTTCTTTAGCATCTTCCTTCAGCTCTCCATCAATTTCTATAACCATTGAAGCCCTCCCACCCCGTCCTTGGCGGTGCAATCGCATTGTAGCAATATTTAAGTTACGCTTGGCAACGACACCGGTTACTGCAGCAACCACTCCGGGTTGATCTTTATGAAACGTAATTATTGCGGGAAGTTCACCATTAAGTGACAAGGAAAAACCATCTATTTCCTGAAGTTCGACTACGCCCCCTCCCAAAGATGCTCCAACCACTTCCACGGTCTTATCTTTACCATACAGCACGAATCTCACGGAATTGGGGTGTGCCCCATCTATATGTTCTGACATGAAACGATACTCCATTCCTCGTTCGCGGGCGATATTCAAAGCATCTTTTATCCTTTCGTCGTGGGGCATAAATCCCAGCAACCCAGCTATTAAAGCCTTATCCGTGCCATGTCCCCAGTAGGTAGCGGCAAAACTGCCCCTCAAATATATATCAACTTTCCTTATCTCTTCGTTCCACATTGCCCTAGCCAACCTGCCAAGCTTGACAGCTCCTGCCGTATGACTTGACGAAGGTCCAACCATAATCGGGCCTATTATGTCCAACAACGCCACCGCATCTCACCTTCCAGTTAAAATCTGCTTTATGACGCCGCTTTACATCGTGAATTTTATCATAAAAATTAATTAGTTAAAACCATCTAAAGACACGAATGCCCACAAATAAAACCGCTATTGGCCTCCATTTACAACAAGAGTTGCCTTGATCAAGGCAACTCTTGCAACACAAATAGTAACAATGATTAGGGCTTAAAAAAGATGTTCTAAGGTCAAATAGACCCTTCTTTCTGGGCCGATAAAACCAAAGGTATCAATTATATATTCTTTATCGAAGATATTATAAGCAGCTAACGTAATTCTATCGTTTTTCATGTTGTAGGAAAGTAAGGCGTCGACTACTACGAAATCATCATCTGCCCTATCGTTATGATAAGATTGTAAATTATCTATCTCACGTTGACCATAATAATGAGCGCTTAAGCTTCCAAACCATGGGCCGCTGTCGTAATTAAGCTCGCTGTAAAGCTCCAGTTGCGGTGTGCCACCCTTCCTCCAAGGGTCACTTGAAGTTTGTTTTTCTTCCGCCTTTTGCCAGGTCATTCCATTAATCCAACTTAGGCTAGAGGTAAGCGCTTTTTCAAACTGCCCTTCAATACCCCAGGAGCGAAATTCGGCCAAATTAATATATCTTCCCTTATATGTATTATCGTCAATTGTCTCCCACGTAAGTTTGTTATCCAATGTCATGTAAAACAAACTTACGTTCCATCTATTATTTGGATCTTTTACGCCTAAATCGTAAGTATATCCTTTTTCGGGAAGCAGATTAGGATTTGGTTCAACCATAGCCTCTTTTGCATACAATTGATACAAGCTTGGCATGGCAAAAAACTTGCCCGCCGTTAAATACCACAGCTTTCCGCTGTCATCCTGCCTATAAAAAGATATTTTCGGCGTAAATTCAGACTCGTCTTTTCCATCATCAACATCCCAATTTTCATATCTTAAACCTATGTCCATGAGGACATCGCCCAACGCAAAGGAAAACTGCGTAAAGGGAGCAATGTTATATCGCTCCCCTTTGTAAGAAAATTTGTCTATTGAATAAGTTTCTTTGCCATAATCAACTATCAAACCATCACCATTCGCGGAAAGTTTTTCAAAGCGATAGGCAACTCCCCAGGCAAGCGGCACCTCTCCAATCGAAGATTTTTGAGTAAACTCTAAACCCCAAATGTCTTCATTGTAATCATATGGAAGGAATCTTTTTACTTTTTCTTTTTTTACTTTTTCTGAAGTAGAATCATAATAAGAAACTTCAGCTCCTCCTTGGACATATTCCTTATCAAGGAAATGGGCATAGGCTATTACTTCATTCTTAACGTCTGCATATTTCAGATAAAATCTCTTATAATCGTCCTCTTGTTTATCTATCATAGGGTAACCTGCATCCCACTTTGAATCATAGGAACCGAAATCGGCTCCAAAGCGCCAGTTCCCCCAAGAAAGAGCAATGCTCGCCGAATCTTCGTCATAGTCAAGCGCTTTAAAAACTTCATCATCTTTATACCTGATGGGCACCTCGCCTTCTTCTCTGTGATTGTAGCGAATCCCGACATCAAAGATGTCTCCTTTAATTCCTGCCGAGGCGGAATACCTGCGCCAGTCGTTGCTGCCTCCTTCGGCTATGATTGACGTCTTGTACTTATCGGGCGTCTTGGTGATGATATTTATGACTCCAGCAGCAGCCATGGAACCATAAAGCGCAGATCCTGCGCCTTTGACGACTTCAATACGTTCTATGGACTCCAAGGGAATGGACCTTAAATCAGCGGTGAACATATTGTCGTAATTTACCGGCA
>NZ_CALETC010000232.1:0-21252 GCF_937920065.1 Acetomicrobium mobile | reverse complement strand
GTAGAAAGCGGTGAAATCATAAAGGCAGTTGAAGAGGAGATAGGTGAACTGGATTAAACATAAATGGCGCTTGAAAACTGCAAGTAGGCTTGTCATGAATAGCGAAAATAACTGTCACAGGAGGTATTGTAACTTATGGTCAAGTTAATAGAATGTGTTCCTAATTACAGCGAAGGCAGGCGCACTGATGTAATAGAGGCCATTGTAAGGCCATTTAAAGATGTAAAAGGTTGCTATTTGCTGGATTATAGGGCTGATCCTGATCACAACCGTTTAGTAGTTAGTTTGGTGGGGGAGCCTGAAGCACTAGAGAAGGCATTGATAAAATCTGCTAAGATTGCCATAGAAAACATAAATCTAAACAACCATCAAGGTGCTCACCCAAGGATAGGTGTGATAGATGTAATCCCCTTTGTACCTTTGAGGAATATCTCCATGGAAGAATGCGTGGAGTTTTCTCGAAAATTTGCTGATTTATTTCACAAGGAAACGGGAGTGCCGGTGTACTTTTACGAGGAATCGGCTTTAAGGGCCGATAGACGCAATTTGGAAGTGATAAGAAGGGGACAATATGAAGCCCTAAAAAAAGAAATAACAAAACCGGAAAGGCATCCAGACATTGGTGCACCCGAATTGCACCCGACCGCCGGGGCTACAGTAATTGGGGCAAGGAAGTTTTTGATCGCCTTCAACGTTAATCTGCATACTAAAAACGTAAGTGTGGCAAAGGCCATCGCTAGGGCTGTCAGGGCTTCAAGCGGTGGATTTTCCGCAGTCAAGGCCATTGGGCTCGAGCTAAGGGAAAAGGGCATGACGCAAGTGAGCATGAACATCGTGGACTTTGAGAAAAATGCAATGTATCGCGTTTTGGAGTTAATCAAGGCAGAGGCAAAACGTTGGGGTGTTTTAGTGGCCGAGACTGAGGTATATGGAATAGTTCCGGCTGCTGCTTTGCTTGATAGCGCTTCTTATTACATGCAAATAGCCGGATTTGATCCAGATCAAGTCATAGAGCTGAGGCTCTTAGATCTTTTAGGAAGGGATTAAGAGTCATGACTAAAATTTTTAGAAATGCACGTATATATACACCTATTGACAAGGGCAGACCATTAAAAGGCGAGGAGATGGGGCGTGTTTTAGTTATAGAAGATGGGGCGATAGCAACCAAGGAAGGCTATATCGTTGATATAGGCCGAGAATCTGACGTCATGAAGCGTGCTCCAAAGAAAGCCGAGGAAATAGACCTGGGTGGCAGATGTGTAATTCCTGGGTTCATTGATCCTCATACGCATGCTTGTTTTATAGGAACACGGGAAAAGGAATTTATAATGCGTCTTCAAGGTGCTACCTATCTTGAAATCCTTGAAAAGGGCGGTGGAATCCTTTCTACTGTTGATAACGTAAGGTCGGCTAGCAAGGAAGAACTTTACAGCAATACCAAAAAGATCCTCATGAGGGCCTTAAAAAGCGGCGTTACGACGATTGAGATAAAAAGTGGTTATGGACTATCTTTGGAACATGAAGTGAAGATGTTAGAGGTCATAAATCAATTGAACGGTAAACCACTTGATGTAGTTCCTACTTTTATGGGAGCTCACGCCATTCCCCGAGAATACAAGAACGACCCTCAAGCTTACGCGGATCTTATAATCGAGAAAATGATACCTCACGTTGCGGCAAAAAAACTTGCCAAATATTGTGATGTCTTTTGCGAGGAAGGTGTTTTTTCAATTGAAGATACGAGAAGGATCTTAAGCGCAGCTAAAGATCACGGATTGGGTTTAAAACTTCATGCTGACGAAGTATGCGATCTAGGCGGTGCTAAGCTTGCAGCTGAATTAAAGGTAGATTCAGCTGAACACTTACTAGCAGCAAACGATGAGGGATTAAAGGCCATGGCAGAGAGCAACGTGACTGCTGTGCTTTTGCCGGCAACGGCTCTTAGTTTAAGAAAGCCTTATGCCCCTGCGAAAAAAATGATTGAATTAGGTGTTCCAGTAGCTTTGGCCACTGATTGTAATCCCGGTTCTTGTTATTGCGAATCAATGGAGGTCGTCTTTAGGCTCGCCGTCTTGGGCATGGGTTTATCGGTAGAAGAAGCATTTGTAGCTTCGACAATTAACGCCGCTTATGCAATAGGTATGGCTTCCCTTGTTGGAAGCCTTGAAAAGGGTAAAAAAGCGGACTTCGTGGTATTAGAAGGTGAAACACCAGGTGTCATTGCCTATCACTTAGGATGGTTTAATGTAAAGGAAGTATATAAAATGGGCCAAGAGGTTTCGTTGGGGGTGGGAACATGTCTATGATGGAAATGACCATTGAACAATTTTTAAGGGAGTTAGCCTCAGATTCTCCGGCACCGGGAGGAGGAAGCGTAGCAGCCCTGGGCGGAGCTTTAGGAGCAGCCTTAGTTTCCATGGTGGCGAGGCTTACTATGGGAAAGGAAAAATACAAAGAAGAATGGGTATTGATGGAGGAATTGGCAGAAAAGGCTGACAAGTTACGCGATGAATTTCTTGCTTTGATGGACGAAGACGTATTGGCCTTCAATGAGTTCATGCAGGCCATGCGCCTCCCAAAAGATACAGATGAAGATAAGGCCAAAAGAAGCGTTGCCATGCAGGAAGCCCTTAAAAAGGCTGCACTTGTGCCGATGGAGACGCTGAGAGCCTGTCTTGAACTTTCAAAGCAAGCTGTGCTTGTAGTTGAGAAAGGGAACGTCAATGCAATTACTGATAGTGGTACAGCTCTGCTGCTTTCTTCTAGTGCTGCAAAAGCAGCTGCCTACAATGTGAGGATAAACTTAGGAGGCATCAAGGATCAAAAGTTCTGTGACGATCTAGGGGCCGATTTAAAGGATCTTCTGAAAGAAATTGAGGGGCGGGTGATCGAGGGACTGGAAAAGGTTGAAAGAAATTTATGATCCGAAGACTCCGACGAAGCACGAGATCGCTCCTATTTACAAGACCATCGGCAAGCTATGTTGACAACGCTGATTGGGTTTGATAAAGTTTAACTGGCAGTTGCACGGTTGACGTTAAGATTGAGCTTGCGCCTCGGTGTTTTTGAGCGAGTTAGTCTCAATGGTCGAAGCAGCATTTATCTCATGTTGACAATTTAAGTTCATGTACTTTTTGTCCCAAGGGTGGTTAGTTCAGAGGGAGAACGCTTCCTTGACGCGGAAGAGGTCGCAGGTTCGAGTCCTGCACCACCCACCAAAAGGTCATACAGGGAGTCTGGTCAAAATGCTGGACTCCCTTTTTTATAAGTTTACGGAAAGAGAGTTGGTAATGTAGTGATAAAAGGGATCGGGGTGGATTTGTGCAACATACCCAGGATAAGTGTTCGAATGAAATCAAAAAGGTTTCTAGAAAAGATATTTGTGGAGACCGAAATAGCATTTGCCTTTTCCAAAGCCCGTCCCGAACAGCACCTCGCTGGTTTTTATGCAGCTAGGGAGGCTCTCTCTAAAGCCTTGACGCTGGGCCTGTGGCGCATGGGGTTAAAAAATGCCTGGGTTGTTCACAACGAGGAAGGCGATCCGCGATTCTGTTTTAACGATAAATTGGCTAAAATACTGGAAGATAGAGGGATAAGTAAAGTTTGGCTCTCGATTAGTCACGAAAATAATATGGCTATAGCTTTTGTGATATTGGAGGCATGAGGATGATTCCACTTTATACCGCCGAGATAGCAAAAAAGATCGACAGATGGATTATGGACGAGTTTTCTCTGCCTGGACTTGTTTTGATGGAAAATGCCGGCAGAACCGTTGCATCGTACGTATCACAATTTTTAGCCCAAGAAAAAGGAGGAAAAGGAAGGGTTTTAATATTTTCGGGCCCTGGGAATAACGGTGGAGATGGCTTTGTGGCAGGGCGACATCTCCTTAACAAAGGCCTAGACGTCAAGTTGATCAGTTCGGTGTCTATGCTTGAACGGTATAAAGGAGACGCTTTCACCAACGCGAATGCTTTCATGAAAGTTGGAGGCAAAATTGCCTTTTCCGATGAACTTTCCGACTCGCAGCTTGTAAATGAAATAAAAGAAGCCGATATATGTGTAGATGCGCTCTTGGGGGTGGGTTTTAAGGGGGTTCCGGAAGGCGAAATTGCAAGGTTGATCAAAGCGTTGCGCAAAGCCTCTTTCGTGGTTTCTGTGGATGTCCCGAGCGGGGTTGAGTCTTCGACCGGGTGTGTTCCAGGTGCGGCGGTAATGGCTGATGTGACTATAACGATGCATGTCTATAAATTAGGACTTTATATAGCTCCTGGCGCCTTTTACTCTGGAAGGGTTTTACTGGCTGATATAGGCGTACATCCCATGTTAGGGGCGTTGACGTTTGAGACGAACTGTTTTTTGTGGGACAAAGAGTCCTCACTTGATGTCTTGCCTGATAGGCCCTTAGGCTTGCATAAAGGCAATAGAGGCTGTGTAGCCATTCTGGGAGGGTCTGATCTTTATAGGGGAGCGCCAATGCTTTCTGCCCTGGGCGCATTAAGAGCTGGAGCGGGCGTAGTGTATATAATTCTTCCTGAAGATGTTTATGCACAATCTGGCCAATTTATCCCCGAAGCTATTTGCCTTCCCGTAAGGACCGATAGAAGGACATTGTCTGCGGGAGCACTTGATGTGTTGCTCCCTCTCAAGGAGAAGATAGATGTTTTAATAGTGGGCCCAGGCGTGGGCCGAGAAAGCGAGACAATTGAACTAGCTTTAAAACTTTGGGAAAAATGGCCAAAAATGATGGTTTATGATGCTGATGCATTATATGCCCTTTCGGTCGCTTCGTCGACATTGAGAAGAAGAAACGATGTAGTCTTAACTCCGCATGAGGGGGAGGCAGCTAGGTTATTGGGCTGTGAACCAGCGTGGGTTCGGGAGAATCGCTTAGAGGCAATACAAAAGCTTTCACTGGGATTTGGTCCCTCCGTGCTGAAAGGGTTTCGCAGTATTATTAGCGACGGATCCCAGTTTCGAATTTGCGATGCTGGAAGTCCCGCCCTTTCTGTCCCTGGATCAGGCGATGTGTTAAGTGGTGTCATTGGGACTTTCTTGGCCTCGGGTCCTAATTTAGTGGATGGGGCGAGCCTGGCTGTATGGTTGCACGCAAAGGCTGGGGAAGAATTGGAATTAAAAAAAGGCCTTGATGGAGTATTGTCGAGGGAAATTGCTGATGAAATTAGGAATGTAATAGGAGATATTCGGTATGCCAAGAAAAAGGGTAGACTGGGAAGAGGAATTGAAAAAGACGGAAAGGACGCGCTTACGCGGCTTTAAAATTACAGTTCTATCGCTCGCTTTTATAGGGCTTTTTTTCATGTGGTCTAAATTTCAAAGCCCTCGCTTTTCTCTTCCTTTCTACGTTATTGTGATATTGTTCGGGCTTTTAGGTATCGTTTTGCTGTTTGGCCTGAGAAAAAGATGATTGGTGGTGTAATTGCTCATGGTTTTCCCTTACTCTTACGTTGTTAGATCTCCTAAGATGATGCTGCATCTTGGAAAGGAAATGGGATCTGTCGCATTTCCTGGATTGGTCATTTACCTCGATGGCGAGCTCGGAACGGGCAAGACGACCTTAGTAAGAGGAATCGCAGCGGCTTTTGATTGGCATGAAGTAAGAAGTCCTTCCTTTACATTGATCAATGAATATCCTACCGATCCGCCAATAGCTCATATTGATCTTTACCGCTTGAAAGAATCAGAGTTAGCGGAGATGGGTATTGAAGAGTATATAGATAGCGGTTATTTAGTGATAATTGAATGGGGCAAGCCCGAATATTTTTCCTTTACAACAGAGTGGTGGCATGTCATGATTTTATACGACGATGATTCAGTTAAAAGTGAGCATAGAATGGTCAAAATGCGGGCTTCGGGGGTTAATGCAATCGAAGCATTAAGACGTTTAAATAGGAAGGTGTCGCCATGGGGTGCTTAGAATCCAAGGATTGCTTGATTCTGGGAATCGATTGTTCTACGAGATATACGGCCGTAGGTTACGCAAAGGGTGATAGAGTAATTGGGGAAATGGCCTTGGATGTCGGTAGGTATCAATCTTCACTTCTCCCAGGCTTGGTGGAGAAACTTTTAAGCTTTGTGGGTTTTACCTTGACCGATATAGATGCCGTGGCTACCACCATTGGGCCTGGTTATTTTACCGGTGTGCGTGTGGGATTGTCTTATGCCATGACACTTGCCTTTGGTTTGGAAGTACCCGTTATCCCGATACTTTCCCTGAAAGCCTTAGCGTGCGATTTTCTTTTCGTAAAGAATGTTGTAGTTATTCCTGTGATTTGGGCCAGGGGCCATGAATATTATGCCTCAGCCTTTGAAAGTAATGGAAATGATTTCATCGAAATAATAGAACCTAAGGTCATTGAGGAGAAAGAGCTTCACTCGATGATAAATGGTATATCAAAGAGGAGAAGTGAGCAGATATTTGTGATTGGCGATGACGTGGTTCGGTTCCGTGCTAAGCCTGAAGGAGCGTGCCTCGTGCCCAACAGTACACGAGGCAGTAACGTGGCAAAACTCGGCTTCAGGTTTAGAAGCGAGGCTAAATGTCCTTCGGAAATCAGGGCGCTGTATCTGAGAGAACCTTACAGTTGAGAAACATATTGTACACGCTGTGCAAAGGCGTGAAAGGGGGCCTACTGGGGGTAGGTTTCCAAATTGTTACAACCCGTTTTTAGCAAATATTGCATCGTAAACATACTTGTCCTCTTATGTCAGAATATTCGCAATAGTAAAATCATGTTTATATTTGCATGATATTTCCATTATCGTCATAATTGACTTTGTAATTCCTAAATAATCATTAGATTCTGTGGAGGGTGGTGTCTCCTTTGGCAAAGTTTATCGTAAGCATTGACGAAGATTGGTGTAAGGGGTGTGGGCTTTGCATAGACATATGTCCTAAAAAAGTGTTGGAATTTAACGAAAAAGTCAAGGCGGAGCCCACAAGGTTGGACGATTGCATTGGGTGTCATCAATGTGAAAATATCTGTCCTGATTTTGCAGTCACAGTTAGGGAGGCGAAATCTGATGCCTGAAATCCGATTTTGGCAGGGTAATACAGCTGTCGCAATGGGTGCAATAGCTGCGGGGTGTCGTTTTTTTGGGGGCTACCCCATAACTCCTTCATCTGAGATAGCTGAGATAATGGCAGTTGAGCTGCCCAAAGTTGGCGGAAAATTCATTCAGATGGAGGACGAAATTGGCAGCATCGCTGCCGTTATTGGTGCTTCCATCGCTGGGTACAAAGCGATGACGGCTACTTCTGGTCCGGGATTTTCGCTAAAACAGGAGAATATTGGATTTGCCTATATGACGGAAGTTCCAATAGTGGTGGTAAATGTTATGAGGGGGGGACCTTCCACGGGCCTACCCACTAAGGTTTCTCAACAAGACGTTATGCAAGCTAGGTGGGGTACACATGGAGATCATGAAACGATCGCGTTGGCTCCCGCCTCGGTTCAAGAGTGTTACGAACTTACGATAGATGCTTTTAACCTTTCCGAGCGCTTTCGACAACCCGTCATTTTGTTGAGCGATGAAGTCGTCGGTCATATGAGAGAAAAGGTAGTTATTCCTGAAGGGGAGTCAATTCCCATCGTAAACCGTAAAAAGCCTAAGGTGAAGCCCGAGGATTACATACCCTATAAGCCCGATCCCGAAGACGACATTCCCCCTATGGCCTCTTTTGGAGATGGTTATAGATGGCATGTTACTGGTTTGACCCATAACGAATGGGGTTTCCCAACCAACGATCCAGACGTGACTGAGAGCAAGATTTGGCGATTGGTGAGAAAGGTGGACCGCTTTAAAGGCGAGATCGTTAAATGCGATACTTATGAGACTCAAGACGCTGATATGATCGTGGTGGCTTATGGTTCCGTCTCCCGTACTGCTCTTAGTGCCGTGCGAGAGGCAAGAAGCAAGGGCTTAAAAGTCGGGTTTTTCAGACCTATAACACTTTGGCCCTTTCCTGTGGATGAACTAAAAGTCCTTTTGGATGGCGTTAAGGCAGTGTTAGTCCCAGAACTTAACTGTGGACAGATGGTCCTGGAGGTGCAAAGGGCTGTGGAAGGCAGGGCCAAAGTTTTTGGGAAGGGTTTGGTTAATGGAGATCTCTTTAGGCCTTCAGAAATTTTTGAGTTTATCAAGGAGGTAGCGTAAGATGCCTAGCCCGGAAGTACTTGGTTGGTTGCGCCAGCGCTTTTTTCCTCATATTTGGTGCCCTGGGTGCGGCCATGGGATCATAATGCATGCTTTGTTAAGGGCTCTTGTAGACTTGGAGAAAAAGAAAGAAAAGACAGTTATCGCTTCTGGCATTGGTTGCTCTAGCAGGATGCCCGGTTATATTGATGCCTGTACGATGCATACAACTCACGGCAGATCTTTGGCCTTTGCCACAGGGGTAAAATTGGCAAATCCTGAGTTGACCGTAATTGATGTAATGGGTGATGGAGACTGCACTGCTATAGGGGGCAATCACTTCATACACGCTTGCCGGCGTAACATCGATATCACTGCCGTCATCATGAACAATAACATTTATGGAATGACGGGGGGGCAAGCATCTCCAACAACTCCTGTGGGCGCTTATGCCACTACGGCACCCTACGGTGTGCTCGATGTTCCTTTTGATATATGCAAGCTTGCCGTCGGGGCTGGGGCTTCTTATGTGGCAAGAGCGACGATAGCTCACCCGTTACTTGTTGAGAAGTATATTAAGACTGCTATTTCAAAAAAAGGTTTTGCGGTGGTCGAGGTCATGACTCACTGTCATACTCAGTTTGGTCGAAAGAACAAGAGGCCGAGGCCGATCGATAATATCAATTTCTTCAAGGACAACAGCATTATGTACAACAAAGCTGCGACTATGCCCCCCGAGCAATTGGAAGGAAAGATAGTGATCGGTGAGTTTGCAAACGTGGAGCTGCCTGAATATGTAGAACAATATTTGAATTTGATTGAACGCGTAGGAGGTAATAGTTGATGGGCGATCAACGCTATGAAATTCGTATAGCTGGGTCAGGTGGTCAGGGCGTTATTTTGGCGGCCGTCATAGTTGGAGAAGCCCTAGCTTTATACGAAGAAGGTTTAAATGTCGTACAGACTCAAGCTTACGGTCCTGAAGCAAGAGGAGGAGCCTCCAAGGCCGAGGTCGTCGTGTCACGGAGCAGGATAGATTATCCTAAGGTCACAAGCCCAAACTTGCAGGTTATTTTGACTCAGAAGGCTTGTGATAAATACGTTCATGATGCTCTTCCTGGCAGTGTTGTTATAGTTGACGATTTCTTCGTTACGGAGCCACCAAAAGTGGATGCAAAAGTATATTCCCTTCCAATTGTAAGGACTGCCAGGGAGGAAGTTGGAAGAGAGATAGTTACGAATATGGTTGCCTTAGGAGCTGTAGCACGGGTCTTGGAAAGTTGGGAGTTGGCTAAGCCAGAATCTATACGCAAGGCCATATTGGACCGGGTGCCGAAGGGAACAGAAGAATTAAACCTGAAAGCCTTTGAGCTTGGATATGGTCTCATGAAGGAGAAGCTGTAATTTATTCGAACACAATGAGATCCTTCGATGACGAGGTCACCTTAACCATAGATGGGATGGACAGTAAGTCCCGCGGCATAGCGAGGATGGACGGCTATGTGGTCTTCGTACCGGGGGCCCTTGTAGGCGAGACCGTTTTGGCAAAATTTGTAGAAAGACGAAAACATTATGGCGTAGCTACGATTAAATCCATACTCAAATCCAGTGATTATCGTGTACCTCCCAAATGTGAATATTATGAGGCGTGCGGAGGGTGTGACCTTCAGCACGCCTCATATGGTTATCAGCTTAGTGCGAAAGAACACTTAATTGGAGAAGCCATCACGAGGATAGGAAAATGGCCGAATGTAATCATTGAGCCGATAGTTCCCAGTCCACAAGTGTGGGGGTATAGAAATAAAGCTATAATCCACACGCGTTATCAAAAAAATCAGAAGAAGTTAGGCTATTTTGCCCGAGGTACACACGAAGTCATCGACATCAAAAGATGCCCCGTCCTGGATCCCCTTTTAAACGACCTTTATAATCTCATGAGAGATGTCATTGAGCATAGTGATGTGACCTTTTATGATGAGCGCAGCAGTAATGGACTTCTCCGTCATGTCGTGATGAGATCGTCGCTGTCAAGTCGAAAGACCCTGATGGCCTGGATCTTAAGCCGTAAACCCAAACGTTCGGAGATGGACGAACTAAAACGCATTTCAACCCAGCTTATTAACAGACAGTCGTCCAACTTGCAGGGTATCATAGTAAATATAAACATATCCAAAGGGAATTTCGTATGGGGACCTGAAACATTTCTCTTGGCTGGAGATGAAATTAACTTACGGGAGCGTCTAGGGGCTTTTGAGCTAAGTTACAACGTAAGCGATTTTTTCCAAGTTAATGTGCCTCAGGCTTACAATATATGCAAAACTGTATCGAAGCATATAGCAGACAACAGCAGGATCTTAGAGCTTTATGCTGGAGTAGGCACAATAACGTGTTTTTTGGCCTCAATATGCGAAAATGTGGTAGCTGTGGAGGAATGGCAGCCTGCTTGCAAGTCGTTATCGCTTAATATTGCAAAAAACGGCCTCTCGAATGTGCTTGTTGCCTGTGGCAAAGCTGAAGATGTGGTATTTAACAAAATTGACGGCGACTTTGATGCGATAGTCCTGGATCCCCCTAGGACGGGTTGTCATAAGGATGTTTTGACTTTTATAGGCAAGATCAGGCCAAGTAAAATAGTATATGTGTCGTGCAATCCGGTTACATTGGCAAGGGACGGCAAAGTCTTGATGGACATGGGATATAAACCCGTAAACCTACTGCCCTTAGATATGTTTCCCCAGACAAGCCACGTAGAGTGCGTGACCTTGATGACGAGGACTTCGCAGACAACTGGTGGGAATCATAAATTGGATGAAAAGGACATTAGTGCGTCTAAACTATAAGATTGAAATGTACGAGAAGGTTCTTATGACTGAAAAGTAGCTAATGAGGTCAAAATCACAAAATTGGCATTGATATGTAAAGGTGGAAGCGAGCGAGTAAGGTGATATATTGTTAAAAGGAGCAGGATATCACAATGAATTCCTCAAGCTATTTTAGCTATAAGGATATTTACACGGAGGACGGAAGAAAAGTATTGGAAGTAAATGTACTTCCGGAAAAATATTGCAATTTTGATTGTGTATTTTGTCCCATTGGAAGGTCACAGCATAAAACAGATGTCCAAAGATCGTTTCCTGGGACGGATAATTCAATAGTTGAACTGGAAAGCAATATAAATGTTTTGAATCCAGATTTGATCTTCGTTAACTCAAAGGGAGAAGCCCTATTAAACGATAGGATTGACGATATCATAGATCTCATCAAGGCTAAAGGTAAGACTGTAAGGCTATTTACTAACGGATATTTGCTAGGTAGAAGTGAATATATGAAAATTGCCAATAGTTGCGATGAAGTTGTAGGTGAGATAAAGGGATTATCGGAAGAGGACTTTCAAAAGCTCCAAAGACCTATCGAAGGGTATACTTTAGCTGAATATATCTCAAACATGGCCACTTTTAGGAGGCAATACTCAGGGAAATTTATATTCGAAATTACCATCATCAAGGGTCGTAGCGATGATCCGGGATCAATTGATAAGTTGAAAAACATAATCCGCGAAATTTCTCCCGACAAGATTATCGTTGCAAAAGTTAACGACAAAAGATTCGAGAAAAAATTCAGCATAACCGACGAGAAGCTTGAGGAAATATCGAAGGCCCTTCTTAACAATCAGCATTGCAATTGTTAGTTGTTTGCTTGCTTTAATGAAGATCTTGTGCCCATAAAAGTTACATCTTGAGGAAGATCGGATCCTTGCAAAAGGAACACCTTCCCGATATAATTTATGCGCAGGCGGACATAGCTCAGCAGGTAGAGCATCGGCTTCCCAAGCCGAGGGTCGCGGGTTCGAGTCCCGTTGTCCGCTCCAGACTTTAGTTCCTGACTGGCTTTTTGGCCTGTCAGGAATTTTTTTATGTCGAGTTAGGAGCGTCGGCCTCTATCGAATTTGTATGAATTTTTAAAAAAGTCGTTGAATAAGAAGCCCTATCTGTGCTAATATTATCTGGAGCGCGATCGGGACATAGCTCAAAAGGTAGAGCATCGGCTTCCCAAGCCGAGGGTCGCGGGTTCGAGTCCCGTTGTCCGCTCCGTTTTTTTGTGCATATAACCGGAGTAATTTGACATTGCTTGTCAAAATTAGTAGACTGTACTTCAATTGTGGCAATCATAACTTGTTCCTTATATTTTGATATTTTAGGTGTGTTTTACATAATTTCGGCAAAGGAGTGAGTAGGATGCCATCTGATATTGCGCAAGAGCTAAAAGAAGCCGAAGAAACCGCTAAGAAGTTGGTAGATGACTCGAAAGTCAAAGCTCACAGCATTCTCGAAGAAGCCCGCGCAAAAGCAGAGGAAATGCTCAGAGAAGCAAAAGCCAAAGCCCGGGCTCAGTATAGGGAAGTAATTCAAAAGGCCGAAGAGGAAGCAGAGAAGAAGGCCCTCTCATCGATAGAGGAGGGAAGGAAGAAAATCACTTCTCAAAGGGAGCTATATGCAGCCAAGGTTGATCAAGTTGCTGCTTTAGTCGTGGAAGAGGTGATGAAGAAGTATGGCTATAGCTAAGTTCTGCAAGCTCGATTTGGTGGTTCATGAGTCCGTGAGGGATGAGGTGATAAGTGATCTACAAAAGCTTGGATGTTGCGAGATCATCAAGACTCAACGGACAGATGGGGACATGCCGCAGCTTGAGAGTTTAAAGAATCTTGATGAAAAATTGTCCGAAGCGAGGTTCGTGATAAGGTTTCTTGAACCATACTACGAGGACGAGGGAGATAAGATTGCGAGATTGCTGGGCAATAAGCCGAAGGTTTCCTTGGATGAGATGGTCGAATTAGAGAAATCACTTGATCTAGTAGATTATTCCGCAAAACTCAGAGAATTGGATAAAAAACTATCAGAAATAGGGGCAGAACTTTCAAAACTTAAGGCTGCAGAAGAGGTTCTTGTGAAAATAAAAGACTTTTCATTGCCTTTGTCTTTATTGACAGAAGGCACGGAGTACATAACTGGTTTGATTGCCACTGTTCCTGTGGAACAAATCGGTGTCCTGAAAACAGAATTAGGTGGGTTTCTCAAGCCAGATGAAGGGGAATTTCACATTTCTATGCCTGCCGAAAAAGATAAGGAAGTCTATGCGATTGCGATCTTTATTAGAAAGAAGAATGAAGAGATCAGAAGCATTTTTAGCGCTAGTGGAGCGTCTATAATCGAACTCGATCGAAGATTGTCCGGGACGCCTGCCGAAGAATTAGGCAAACTTGCTAATCATAAGGAAGAGTTGAAATCTCAAGAAGAGCGGTTTTTAGAGCAAATTGCCGAAGAAGCTCAAGAGAATTTCTCAAAGGTTCAGCTGCTTCACGATTATTACAATCTTACCAAAAAAAGGATTGAGGCTCTTTGCTCGGGCTTATCTACGGAGCATGCAACGTGGATGCAAATGTGGATTCCTCGGGTAGTGATAGATGTTATCAGTGAAGCGTTATCTTGCTACGATAAGTTAGTGCATATGGAAATTTCAGACCCGGAGGAGGAAGAAGAACCTCCAATTTTTTTGGTTTCCAGAAAATGGGTGTTGCCATTCGAACCATTGACTAAACTATACGGGTTGCCTGAATATGATGGCATTGATCCGACTCCCTTTTTTGCCCCATTTTATTTTCTATTTTTTGGCATGTGCTTAGGAGATGCTGGTTACGGCGGGATTTTTGCGTTAATCCTCCTTTTTGCAATCTTGAAGTATTGTCCGCGTAGAGATGCTTTGAAGTTTTTTATTTTGCTCCTCTTAGGAGGAGTCTCATCGGTTCTGGTTGGTATTCTGACGGGTTCTTTGTTTGGGGATATGATCGACGCCTTTCCCATTTTCGCAGCATTGAGAGATTTAAAAAACTCAGTGAAGATCACAGACGTGATGCACGATCCAATGCCTTTTTTGGGATTTTCGTTGTTTATAGGTTTTGTTCAAATCATCTTCGGGCTTTTCATAGCCTTTTTTGATAATCTCCGTAAGAAAGATTACATTGGAGCGATTGGAGATCAGGGAGGCTGGATAACGTTTCTTTTAGGATTGGCTATGTACATCTTGGTTCGCGCTGGAATGCTATCTCCCGTCTTCTCATCGCCAAGCGCGATTATCTCCTTAGTTGGGGCCGGCATATTAATTGCCACTCAAGGAAGAGAAAAGAAGAACATATTTTCCAAGCTGTTCTCTGGCGTGATGAGTTTGTATTCTATCACTTCATATTTGGGTGATGTTTTAAGTTACAGCAGACTCTTAGCGCTGGGTCTAGCAACCTCAGCTATCGCCATGATTATTAACACCCTAACGATGCAGTTATTTAGTATTCCTTACATAGGATGGCTTTTAGGTTTCGTTTTATTTACAGGGGGTCATGGATTTAGCATTGCGGTAAACATTTTAGGCGCCTTTGTGCACTCATTGCGTTTGCAGTACGTTGAATTCTTTAGTAAATTTTACAAAACCGGCGGCAGGTCCTTTGAGCCCTTTAATATGGACGCGCGATATATCAATGTTACCGATGCCCGTGATTATGAAGTGTTAATTCGGGCCAAAGCTTTCAGTTAATCTCATGTTTGAAGATGGAGTAGTTTAACGCTGATTTATATTTTTTGAAAGGAGCGTGTTGTTGATAATGGAATGGGGACTTGCTTTAGCAATATTAGGTGCTGCTTTAGCTGCAGGGTGTGCTGGTTCCGGTTCTGCTTTGGGAGTAGGTGTTGCTGGTGAATCCGGAGCAGGAGTAATGACGGAAGACCCTGGAAAGTTTGGATTAATCCTGCTTCTTCAGGCGATACCGGGGACTCAGGGAATATATGGATTGTTGACCGGGTTTTTTACCATCATGAAAGTGGGTTTGTTGGGCGGCTCTCCGGTTCCTGTTAGCTTAGAACAGGGGATGGCGATACTTTTCGCTTGCCTACCAATTGCCATTGTGGGCTATATATCAGGATTTTCCCAGGGTAAGACCTCTGCTGCTTGCATCCAGCTTATCGCCAAACGACCGGAAGAGACGGGTAAAGCTGTCATACTTCCGGCTATGGTTGAAACCTACGCTGTTTTAGCCTTATTGATGAGCATTATATTGCTAAATGGCATTAGCCTATAGAGGTGTATGCAATGGCTCTAGCTGATGTGAAATTAAAGATAGAGGAAGATGCCAAGAGACAGGCTGAGGAGATACTGAAAAAGGCTAAAGCAGAAGCAGATGATATCATCTCAAAAGCTGAAGAAGAGGCTCAAAAAATACAAAAAGAATGGATGCAACGTGCAAAGGAAGAAAGAGAAAACGTCTTCAAAAGAAGGGAGATAGTGGCGAATCTAGATCTTAGGAAGTTGGAACTAGCCATGAAGAGATCCCTGATCGAGGGAGTACTGAATGAGGCTCGCGAGAAACTATGTCAACTTGACTCGAAGACGCATGTTGCCTTCGTGGCAAAACTTTTAAAAACGGCCGTCAAAGAATCAGAGTCGGTGGAAGGCGTATTATACGTTGGTGAGGATGAAAAGGTCATTACCAACGAGTGGATTGCCAGTTTTAATGAGGAAAACGGTACGAAGCTTGTTTTGGCACATGAGCATTTGCCACACAAAGGTGGCTTCGTGCTTAATCTGGGAGATATAGATATTAATTGTTCTTTTGACATGCTAATAACCAACATTCAAGATGATCTGGAATTGACCATTGCGGAGGAACTTTTTGTGAACTAACCCTTTAAGATAGCAGAATAACGTGGTGGCTATTTCGTTGAAATTGGCAACTTTTAAGTGACGAATCATGAAATATTTTAGGGTTGGTGAGGCTGTTGAAAGCTGAATGTGATTATACATATGCTGTGTCTCGTATCAAGGCCATGGAAAATCGGATGGTCGATTCGACCATTCTGCAGCAAATGGCTGATGCGGACGGCTTTGATAGTGCATGGAAGTTGCTTATGGAGACTTGTTATGGACAGTGGGTAGTCGAGACTGGTGCTTCTTCGTATGATAAGTTACTAGAAGCAGAACTTGCCTATCTTTACAACGAGCTTAGAAAATTTGTTCCTGATCCCTCGATAGTTTCCTTGTTCCAAGTTCCCTATGACTTTCACAATATGAAGGTTGTGTTGAAAAGCTTGTTTGCACAAAGAGGTGGAGGAGAGAGCCGGTGGGATCTTTTGGTTTCTATGGGATCTTATCCGGCTGATGAAATGATATTGGCCATAGAAAGCGAAGATTATCGCCTCCTTCCTTATCAGTTGCATAGGGTTATACCTTCTTGTGTCATGATATGGGAGCAGACCAAGAATATCTTGGAAATTGAAAACATTTTGGATCGTCATATGTTTTACGCCATGCGCCTTATTGCCGATGATATTTCCTTTCCTGGCGTGAAGGAATACGTTCGTCTTCGCATAGATGGAGAAAATATTAGGACGATGTTGCGCCTGAAAAGGTTGAATGTCGATGTTTCTGAGGTTTTAGATCACCTTCACCCTGGCGGGATTTTTTCTTCAGATCTCTTAACCCAGCTTTATCCCGAACCTCGAGAGTCGTGGTCGAGGGCGCTTTCTTTTGGTTATATGGGCGACGCGTTAAGCGGTATAGAAGAGGTAGAAGACTTTCAGGTCTTGCCCGAGGTAGAGCGACGTTCGGATAGATTAATAAGTAGTTATTTGGACCAATATCAATACGATCCATTTGCACCAGAACAAGTAGTGCGCTACCTATGGTTTAAAGAGATGGAAGTTCGTAACCTCAGAATAATTCTGGTTGGCAAAGCAAGCGGAGTGGAGAAAGACATGATAAAGGGGTTGTTACGTCATGCAGCATAGAGGTCACCGAATTGCAGCTGTAGGTGATTATGATAGCATTTTACCTTTTCAAGCCATTGGGCTAAGACAATTCGCAATAGATGACCCTGATGATGAAAACAGGTTAAGAGAGATTCTCCTTGATTTGATAAACAAGAGATTCGCTATTTGCTTCATGACGGAAGATCTTTGCCGGAGATATGAGCAAATGATAGATGATTTAACATGTGATAACATGTTAAGCGTAATTTCCATACCAACTTTAAAGTATTCGACCGGTTACGGCACATCACAGATAAGAAATTGGGTGGAAAAGGCGGTCGGCATCGATATATTTGCCAATAAATGATTAGGAAAATTTTTGGATTTGGGGGGAACTTTCATGGGCGAAGAAGCTCGTAAGCAGCAGATAAAGGGATCAATTTCTAGAATATCGGGGCCCTTAGTAGTAGCTAGCGGTATGGCTGGCGCGTCTATGTACGACGTAGTTCGCGTAGGCGATTTAGGTCTTGTGGGAGAAATCATAGAGCTTAAGGGGGATAATGCGTTCATTCAGGTTTACGAGGAGACCTCAGGCTTAAAACCAAAAGAACCGGTGATCAGTACAGGTGCCCCCTTGAGCGTTGAGTTAGGGCCTGGGCTTATCGAACAATTTTTCGATGGCGTTCAAAGGCCGCTTAAGATTATTGAAAGTGAAGCACAAAGTCCTTACATTACTAGAGGTATAGACGTACCCGCTTTGGACAGAAGGAAACAATGGGAATTCATTCCTAAAGTTCAAGTTGGAGAATTGGTAAGTTCAGGGGATGTGCTTGGAGTAGTACAAGAGACCGTTTTGGTGGAACACCGCATAATGGTTCCGATTGGCATTGAAGGCAGGGTAAAATCCATCAAAGAAGGAAAGAACACGGTAGAAGAAGTTATCGCCGAAGTTGAAGGAAAAGAGGGCAACGTCTATAAAATTACGATGATGCAACGTTGGCCAGTAAGATTTCCCAAGCCAGTGGCAAAGAGGCTAAACCCCGAAGTACCTCTACTAACAGGTCAACGCGTCTTGGACATGTTTTTCCCCGTCTCAAGAGGCGGAACTGCCTGTGTTCCAGGACCCTTCGGTAGCGGTAAAACCGTCATTCAGCATCAACTCGCCAAATGGGCTGACGCCGAGATAGTTGTATATGTAGGATGTGGTGAAAGGGGTAACGAGATGACCGACGTCTTGCTTGAGTTCCCACAATTGCCAGATCCGCGTTCTGGGCAACCGCTGATGAAAAGAACGGTGCTCATAGCCAATACTTCCAATATGCCTGTGGCAGCGCGCGAAGCCAGCGTTTATACGGCTATTACGATCGCAGAATACTATAGAGATATGGGATACTCGGTTGCCCTGATGGCTGACTCCACAAGTCGGTGGGCAGAGGCTCTGCGCGAGATATCAGGACGACTCGAGGAGATGCCAGGTGAGGAAGGCTATCCTGCTTATCTGGGTACGAGGCTAGCCTCCTTCTACGAGCGTGCCGGACGGTGTGTATGTTTAGGAGAAGACGGGAGAGAAGGAGCAATAAGCGTCATCGGAGCTGTTTCTCCTCCTGGCGGGGATCTTTCGGAACCTGTCAGCCAAAATACCCTCAGGGTGACAAAGGTGTTTTGGGGTTTGGATGCTTCATTAGCTTATCAACGTCATTTCCCAGCGATTAACTGGCTTAACAGTTATTCCCTTTATACCGATGTGCTTGGAGAATACTGGGATGAAAGGTATGACGGTGAATGGAGCTCACAGCGTACGGAGGCCATGTCGCTTTTGGAGGAGGAAGCTCAGCTCTTAGAAATCGTCAGGCTGGTCGGCATAGATGCGCTTTCGAGGGAGGAACGTTTAATCCTAGAGACCGCAAAATCTATTAGGGAGGATTTTTTGCATCAAAATGCCTTTCATGAGATAGATACCTATGCTTCAATGGATAAACAATTTAAGATGTTACGTAATATTTTGACTTTTCATCGTACGGCAATGGATGCATTGAAGCGGGGAGCTGACATTAAAAAACTATTCGAACTTCCTGTTAGAGAAGAGATAGCGAGGATGCGATATATTGCTGAAGAAAATCTTGAGTCCTTAGATCAGCTTGAAACAGAGATCCGCTCTCAGATAAATAAGATCATACCTACAGGAGGCGACAACTATGCTGCCTAAGGAATATAGAACAATAACCGACCTTTCTGGTCCACTAATGGTGGTTGAAAAGACGATTGATGTTCGATACGATGAGTTGGTCGAAATATCTTTAAGCAACGGGGAAAAAAGACGGGGCCGCGTTTTGGAGATATCGACGGATAGGGCATTGGTGCAGGTTTTTGAAGGAACGACGGGAATTGACCTCGAAAGTACCAAGGTTCGTTTTATGGGCAAGGTATTGATGATACCGGTCTCCAAAGACATTTTGGGAAGAATATTTAATGGACGGGGAGAGCCCATAGACGATGGTCCTGCGATAATTCCAGAGAAACATCTTGATATAAACGGTTATCCGATAAATCCCTACTCAAGGGACTATCCGTCAGAGTTTATACAAACTGGGATATCGACAATCGATGGCATGAATCCTATAGTAAGAGGCCAGAAGTTGCCCATCTTTTCGGGCAGCGGGATGCCTCATAATAAAATAGCTGCTCAGATTGCACGTCAAGCAACTGTCTTGGGAACCGGTGAAGCTTTTGCTGTCGTGTTTGCCGCAATGGGCATCACCTTCGAGGAAGCCTCTTTCTTCATGGATGACCTCAGAAGGACGGGAGCCATCGATCGAGCTGTCATGTTTCTGAATTTAGCTGATGACCCTGCTATAGAACGCATAACTACGCCCAGGTTAGCTCTTACTTGCGCCGAGTATCTAGCCTTTGAGCTTGACATGCACGTATTAGTTATACTGACAGACATGACCAATTATTGCGAGGCTCTACGTGAGATATCAGCTGCACGAAAGGAGGTCCCCGGAAGAAGGGGCTATCCAGGATATCTTTATACCGACCTTGCTACAATGTATGAGCGAGCAGGACGCTTGCGCGGCTACACGGGATCTATAACTCAGTTGCCCATACTTACAATGCCCGAGGATGATATAACCCACCCAATACCTGATTTGACCGGTTATATCACAGAAGGACAAATTATATTAAACAGGGGCTTGCATCGCAGGGGCATTTATCCACCAGTTGACGTGTTGCCTTCCCTTTCTCGCTTGAAGGATAAAGGCATAGGAAAAGGTAAAACACGAGAAGACCATGCCGATTTGCTTAACCAGTTATTTGCCGCTTATGCGAGGGGCAAAGAAGCCAAGGAGTTAGCTACAATTCTTGGTGAAGGAGCCCTGACCGAAAACGATAAGGCCTTTGCAGACTTTGCCGATAAATTTGAAGATAAATATGTAAGACAGGGAGAGTATGAAGACAGAAGCATCTTAGAAACCTTAGAGCTAGGATGGGAGCTTTTGGCCCCATTGCCACTAACCGAACTTAAGCGCGTTAGGGATGAATACATTGAAAAATACCTCAAGCCTAAACGACAAGATAGCCAATCACAGGATGAGAGAGTGATCGAAGTTGGCTAATAAGTTAAACGTAAATCCCAACAGGATGATGCTAAATGTCATAAAAAAGCGTCTTGTTACCGCAAAAAGAGGCCACAAACTGCTTAAAGACAAACAAGATGCTTTGATAAAAGAGTTCTTGCAAAAAGCTAGAGAAGTAATGAAATTGCGGGAAAAAGTTGAGCCAGCGCTCACCACCTGTTACCGAAGTTTCTTGATGGCACGGGCACAAATGGTGCCGGCAATATTGGAACAATCGCTATTAATGGCCAGTGGCGGCGAGGCCATGGTTGACGTAAAAAAACGCAATCTCATGAGCGTAGTTGTGCCTGAATTTGCCGTTGAAGAGACTGGGGGACAAGTAATAGGTTATGGTTTTGCAATGACCTCGGGTAGTTTAGATCTGGCTTTAGAGCAATTTGCAGCACTACTTCCGGATTTAGTACGCTTGGCCAGCGAGGAAAAGGCACTTCGTCTTATGGCTTGCGAGATTGAGCGAACGCGGAGGAGGGTGAATGCCCTCGAATACGTTTTAATCCCTGCTTTTGAGGAGACCATAAGGGATATAACTATGAAATTAGACGAGATGGAGCGATCTAATTTAAGTAGATTAATGCGCATAAAGGAAATTGTCAGATCTCACTAAACTGCTTTACAAATAAATATTGCTGTTTCTGTACGTGCATCTAGGCTTAAGGGCAAATAGCATG
>NZ_CALETC010000231.1:0-2579 GCF_937920065.1 Acetomicrobium mobile | reverse complement strand
GGCGATATCCAAAACCTTGAAAGCTCCAATTAAAAAATGGGGCGTTACATCCTCGCCCCATTCGTTTAAAATCTTGGCGTGGCCAGACAAAACGTCATCTCCTGTCCCGCCAACTATCTCGGCTTTAGGCCTCGGAATGGAAAGCCCTCCTGATATTTCAGGGCATACAGCAACAGCTAAGCCTTTTCTCACTAAGGCTTTCAAGATTTCGTTCTCAAAAGCTCTTCCGTCATACCTGCAAGGACACCCAACAAGACAGGCGCTGACCAAAAGCTTCACTTTTTAGCCTTTACTTCCTCGATCCATTTGCCAAGCAATGATAAGTCTACGTTGCCACCGGACATCAGGGCCACTACCTTTTTGTTCTTTAAAGGTACCTTGCCATAAAGGAGCGCAGCCACTGGCACTGCACCCGATGGCTCTACGAGTAATTTTGCCCTTTCTAATAGCAAAACAACCGCATTTTTTATCTCTTCTTCCGATACCAAAAGGATATCATCGACATACTTCTGGACAACCGGAAAGGTAATCTTACCGGGATTTGCAGTCCTTAGGCCATCTGCGATCGTATTGATATCTGTCAGTTCGACTATGTGCCCTGCCTTAAAGGACAAATAAGTGCTATTGCTGCCCTCCGGTTCAACGCCGAAGACTTTTACCCCTTTCAGAGATTCCTTTAGCGCTGTGGCCACTCCAGAAATCAAGCCACAACCGCCACAAGGGACTAGTACGGCATCGACATCAGGCATATCTTCGACGATCTCCAGGCCAGCCGTTCCTTGGCCTGCCATAATCCAAGGATGATCAAAGGGAGGGACAAATGTCATGCCCTCAAGTTCAGCAATCTCCATTGCACGGGCTATTCGCTCCGTTGAGGAATGCCCACATCTTTCTATCGCAGCTCCATATCCTTCAATTGCTGCTAACTTAGCAGGAGAGACATCTTCTGGCACAACTACAACCGCCTTTACCCCTAAAATCTTGGCAGCACATGCCAGGGCTTGACCGTGATTACCCGAGGATCCCGTAACAACGCCCTTGCATCTTTCCTCCTCACTCATGGAAAGCATGAAGTTCATAGCCCCTCTGAACTTAAAGGCTCCGCTTTTTTGTAAATTTTCTGCTTTTAAATAAACTTCGTTTCCGGCAATTTGGCTAAAGGTTGCCGATGAAAATATTGGAGTTCTGTGAATCCATGCCTTTATGCGATCCTGCGCTTGCCTTATCTCCTCTAACGAAAGCATTTTTTCATCCCCTTCTTTTAAAGTTAAGATTGGCTCAGAAAACTTCTTCCTGCTCCTTGGCTTTTTTAAAATCTTCTTTGATGGCGCTCCTTAAATCTTCATCCAAATAAACGGCAAGGGCCATCCTAGCTAAAGCTTTACTACCCAAAATTAAAGCTTCGTGCGCTCTAGGAGTTACTACAGCATCTGCGAACTCCCGACTGTGCGTTACTAAAGGCACATCGCTTATAGCAAGCTTGGGCTGCAAAGCGGGACACCTGTAGCTTACGTTGCCCATATCGGAAGAGCCTTCATAGCCTTCCGGCTCACTGAGCTCGATGCCCAGTTCCTTCATTATCTCGGCCATTTTCTCCTCTGCTGTCTTATTTTCTATCATATTGTCAAAGCTAAATTCAAAGTTCTTCATGGTGACTTCCGTTTCAGAGGCCATAGCTGCGCCAAGGGCAATTCTTCTCACGCGATCGACCAAATAGTCTAAATAAGCCCTGGTCGGCGCCCTAAAATAAAACCTGCAAATAGCCATCTCGGGAACGATATTTGGAGCATCGCCGCCCTTGTAAATTATTCCATGCATCCGTACTTCGGGTTTCACATGTTGTCTTAACATGTCAATGGCATGAAAGAAAAGTTGGACGCCGTTTAAGGCATTTCGGCCCTCCCAAGGAGCGCTTGCCGCGTGGGCAGGTTTTCCCTTGTAGCTAAATTCTATCGCGTCCATTGCAAGGCTTTTATATTTAACGTAGCTTTTATTTCCTGAAGAATGGATCATGATGGCTAAATCCAGGTCATCGAAGACGCCCTGTTCGGCCATTGTAACCTTCGCGCCGTTTGTCTCTTCGGCAGGCGTTCCTATAACGCGCAACTCTCCTTTTACTTCGTCAAAGACGGAAGCTAGTCCAATGGCCGCAAGCGTGGACATCGCTCCGTGGAGGCAATGGCCACAGGCATGGCCAATTTCTGGAAGCGCGTCGTATTCCACTAATAAAGCAACTTTTGCTCCTTCTCCATTAGATTTTGTAGCGCAAAAAGCCGTCGGAATACCTAAAAAGGGATATTCCACCTCAAAACCATGGCAAGAAAGAAGCTCCACATGTTTTTTACTGGACTGAAACTCGTGTTCTGAAACTTCGGGATGATTGGCCAAATAATCGCTCAACGTGATCGCTTCATCTGAGCAATTATCGATGGTTTTCTCTACCTTGGACAAAAGTCGTTCATAATAATGGTCATCCACAATAAGTGCTCCTCCTTCGTCAACTTTTTGAAAATAATAAATGAGAGGATATGTGTCTCCTCTCATTTATTTTTACCATATCAACAATCCAACGCCAAGTA
>NZ_CALETC010000230.1:0-3540 GCF_937920065.1 Acetomicrobium mobile | reverse complement strand
CGTCATTGGCAATATATTTATTGGATCTGTCCATGATTTTGGTTCGCTTGTGGCTTCGATCAGACATAAAGGCTTGTCCATCGGCGGCATCATCGATGCAAACGTCGGAAGGGCAGCCAAGAGGCTATTTTTGCTCTTCTCCTGGCTTACCCTAGTACTCATCATTGCGGCTTTTGCCAATATAGTAGCTGACACTTTTGTCTCTACCCCTGAAGCTGCTACGGCGTCGCTATTGTTTATTCCCTTAGCCATGGTTTTTGGATTTGCAATATACAGGAGAAATGCCCCATTGATCGTGAGCACTGTTGTTGGTGTTGCGCTTTTGGCGTTGTGCATATGGCTTGGGGTTGTCTTCCCACTGAAATTGTCCAAACAAGCGTGGTTGATAATATTGTCACTGTATATTGTAGTGGCTGCTATTTTGCCTGTGTGGATGTTGCTTCAGCCTAGAGACTACCTTAACTCTTTCTTGTTATATGCCATGATCCTGGGTGGGTTTATAGGCGTTCTCTTATACCATCCCAGGATAGCAATGCCAGCGGTGACTGCTTTTAAACATCCAACTCAAGGTTATCTTTTTCCAATGCTTTTCATAACGATAGCCTGCGGAGCTATATCGGGTTTCCACTCGCTTGTTGCTTCTGGTACTACGGCAAAACAGATTGACAAAGAAGGAGACGCAAAAGTAATCGGTTACGGTGGCATGTTGATAGAAGGTGCACTCGCAATTCTTGCTACTCTTACGGCAGTTTACCTAACTTCGGATGGTTATGCGGAACTTTTAAAAGGAGGACCTGTTAACGTATTTTCAACTGGGTTAGCTACCTTCATGACCAGCTTTGGCGTAGATGCTACGATGGGAAAAACCTTCACTGCCCTGGCTGTGTCGGCCTTTGCGCTTACCACTTTGGATACAGCAGGTCGACTTGGAAGATTTGCCTTTCAGGAATTCTTCCAGGAAACGTCTGCTACGGAGTCATCAACATCTGGAACGTCGATCCTTAGCAATAGATACGTTGCTTCCGTCATAACAATTGGCGTTTCAATTTACTTGGCCTTTACGAGTTGGGGATTAATATGGCCCATGTTTGGTTCTGCCAACCAACTTTTGGCAGGCGTGGCTTTCCTCGCAGTGGCTGCGTGGCTTGCCAACAAGGGAATGAATAACAAGATGTTAATAGCTCCGATGATATTTATGTTTGTAGTCACCCTTACAGCCCTGGTATTCTTGATCAAATCAAATATTGCAAAGGGAAACTATATATTGGTCTTCTTTGGAGCCCTTCTTTTTGTACTGGCAATTATCTTGATAGCATTAAGCTACAATGTTTTAACTGGAAAGAAGAAAGAGCAGCAGGCATAGTTCCTTTGATCCCCAGGGGAATGTGTTTTTCGTGGATTCCCCTGGGGATGTCGGGATCTGGAGTTTAAATGTGAATTTTTGTAATTTAATAAAGGGGGAACAGTGATGTGGAAAAAGGTGGCGGCCTTCTTTAAGGACTTTTTTGCCACCCTATTGAAGCCTATAAATAAAACTCACCCCATGGTGATGAAAGAGGCGCTCGATACTAATGATGCTTTTATGATCCTCGTTTTTGGCGATCTTCTAGGCATACCTAATCCAACATCTTATTACACTTTAGAGTTATTGCCTTACTTGGCTGACGATATAGAGCGTTGGCAGCAACGCATGGCGGTCAAAGGCACAGTCTTGGAAGAAAAGGCTGCGCAATTTGATTTCTGATGTTAAACTTTCACCCCGTTGGGGTGATTTCAAGGAAATTGGGAGGACGTGACACTATATGAGCGTGGCTGTTTTATTCGACAAAAAATACGTGTTTTTTGGAGGCAAGGGCGGCACTGGTAAAACAACTTGTGCCGCCGCTTTTTCTTTGAAAGCGTCAGAGAGGGGCAAGCGAATATTGCTGGTTTCCACCGATCCAGCTCACTCTTTGTCCGACATCTTCGATAAAACCATTGGTCCAAAGGGAGCTCAAATTTTAGATAATCTGTTTGCTCTTGAGGTAGATCCGGAAATCGAGGCTAAGAAATACATTGAAGGCGTCAAAAGACAGCTATCAGGTGCGGTCAGCAGCGTTGTAATTGATGCTCTGCAAAAACAAATTGATGCAGCCTACATGTCACCTGGTTCGGAGGAAGCGGCAATATTCGATAAGTTCATTGAAGTCATGGAAGAAGCGGAGAAATCCTTTGATATGGTGGTCTTCGATACCGCTCCTACGGGGCATACTTTAAGGCTCTTGTCCTTGCCCAAGCTTCTGGACCTGTGGATCAATGGCCTCATAGAAAAGCGCGAAAAGGCGTTAAAATTATTTCAAAGGGCATCCGGCGTTGTAAAAGAGGACCCGATTTTACGCATTTTGCAAAAGAGAAAAACCCTCTTTGAAAAGGCGTGGGACGTGTTAAGCGATCACGAAAAGACGGCCTTCGTCTTTGTGGTAACTCCGGAGCGATTGTCTGTCTTTGAGACGGAAAGAGCCCTTAAATATTTAGAAAGCTCGGGTATCAAGGTCGCCGGCATTGTGATCAACGGCGTTATCCCGCAGGAACTGAGCGGGAATTTCGTAGATAAGCGAAAAGAAGTTCAAGAAAAATACATAAATGTGATTTACGAAAAGTTTGGCGATAAGGTGTTGACAAAAATCGAGCTTCTTGACAAAGACGTGTGGGGTTTGATGGACCTTAGAATCATAGCGGACATGTTGATTGCGGGATAGGACATATTTATATTTAGCAAAAACAGTAGGGATAAAAGCACTTCCCTACTGTTTTATGAAAACTTCTAATGAAATTTTCATAAAGATTAACTTACGCTAAAGCTTTTGCTGCTCCAGGGTTTACCCCTAAAAGGTTCTCCTTCAACTAGCTCGATGAAGCGGGCGTGACACTTCGGGCACTTCATCACAGGGGGGACGTCTTCTACCTCAAATTCGTACTTACAAACGAGGCAGCGAAATTTTCTCATGATGACACCTCCCATCTTGCCTTTACTTATATTATACACAACTTTGGCCATTCGTGTTTTATAAAAATAGCGAGAATGCTATTACAAAGAGTAAAGAAGGGATCATGTTGAATACTTTAAAATGTTTTATATTTAATAGGGAAAGACTAAGTCCAAGAAGTAAGATCCCTCCAACTGCTGTTATGTTATCGATTAGCGTGTTTGATATGAAGTCGTTGAAGCAAAGGGTTCCCAAGGTGATTCCTCCTTGATACAGCAAAAGGGGAATTGCAGAAAAAAGCACTCCGACCCCTAAAGTGGAAGCCAGTGCAATTGAAGAGACTAAGTCCATCAAGGACTTGACCAGTAACAACCTGGGCGGCTTGCCGATTCCTTCTTCAAAAGCGCCCAATATCGCCATCGATCCCATGCAGAAAAGCAAAAAGGCAGTTAAAAACCCCTCGACCAAGTGGTCTCCGCCGAATTGAAATCCCTGCTCAATCATGTTAGTTCTCAAGCCCTTTAGTCCATTTTGCAACCTTTCTTCCAGTTCTAGTGCTTCCCCAACTATTGCG
>NZ_CALETC010000229.1:0-2190 GCF_937920065.1 Acetomicrobium mobile | reverse complement strand
CAATCTTTGAAAAGGCCCCCAATGTTGTGGAAGACGATTTCTATGTGCAAAGACAGCCCCACATGACGATAGAACCGGACGTTGGTTTTGCCTACATTGACGACAACGGCGTTCTAAAGATTCATTCCAAGACTATCGGCGCTCATCTGCATTTACTGATGATCGCTCCCGGTCTTGGGTTAGAGCCTGACCAAATTGCGCTCGTATCGAACCCCATGGGCGGCACCTTTGGATACAAGTTCTGCCCGACCATGGAAGGGCTGGTTGGAGCGGCGGCCTTGGCGACAGGCAAGCCCTGTTTCCTCAGGTACAATTACTTCCAGCACATGACTTACACTGGGAAGCGTTCTCCCTTTTTTGTGAACATCAAGTTCGCAGCCGACGAAGAGGGCAAACTCCTCGCCATGGAGACGGATTATATCGTGGATCATGGGCCTTACTCTGAGTTTGGGGATTTGCTCACGCTCAGAGGCGCACAGTTCATGGGAGCCGGCTACGACATTCCTAACATCAGGGGCAGAGGACAGACGGTCTGCACCAACCACGTCTGGGGTTCTCCTTTCAGAGCTTACGGTTCTCCGCAATCCCTCTACTCTTCCGAGCTTCTCATGGACGAATTGGCCGAGAAGATCGGCATGGATCCATGGGAAATACGTTACAAAAATTGCTATCGTCCAGGCTCGACAAACCCGAGCGGCCAGGAACCTGAAGTCTTCAGCTATCCCGAGATGCTCGAAGCCATCAAGCCAAGGTACGAGGAGGCAAAGGAAAGGGCCAAGAGAGAATCCACCGATAAGATCAAAAAAGGCGTGGGGCTTTCAATGGCCGTTTACGGCTGTGGGATCGACGGTCCTGATAGCTCCGAGGCATGGGCAGTATTGAATCCCGATGATACCGTTACCATCGTAGCCGCCTGGGAGGATCACGGCCAAGGCGCCGATATGGGCATGGTGGGGACAGCCCACGAGGCGCTGCGTCCCATGGGCATCACCCCCGACAAGATACGGTTCACCTGGCCCGATACGTCTAAGACGCCCAACTCGGGACCTTCCGGCGGATCGCGCCAACAGGTGTTGACCGGCAGCGCCATTAGGATTGCCTGTTCCGAAATGCTCAAGTCTCTACGGAAACCCGATGGGACATACATGAGTTACGCCGAAGCCGTCAGTGCCGATAAACCGCTGAAGTACGTTGGCAAATACACCGTTCCGGGTGTTCCCTGCGACGAAAAAGGACAGGGAAGGCCCTTCGTCGTCTATATGTATGGAGTCTTTCTTGCTGAGGTTTCGGTTAATACCGAAACAGGCAAGGTTGCCGTAGACAAGATGACCCTGATGGCTGATATCGGAAAAGTCAATAACCGCCTGGTGACCGACGGCCAGTTATACGGAGGCATAGCTCAGGGGATCGGCCTTGCCCTCTCGGAGGATTTCGAGGACATCGAGAAACACTCCTCTCTCGTCGGAGGAGGATTCCCCTACGCCAAGGATATCCCCGATAACATAGAAATAGTTTACTTCGAAAACTATCCTCGCGAGTTTGGTCCCTTTGGAGCGGCGGGAGTAGGAGAGCTGCCCCTTTCCAGCCCGCATGCAGCCATTGGAAACGCGATTTACCATGCCTGTGGGGTTAGGGTTCACCATCTGCCCGCTACGCCCGAAAAGATCCTTGCCGGCCTCAGGGGAGAACGCGTTTAACTAATACGCTTATAAGCGCCCGCCTCTGACCGCTTTAAGTCGGGGCGGGCGTTATTAAAAAGATAACCGACATGGATATTTATACTTTTATTTTGATCGAATTCCCTGAAAGCGCCAATTTCCGGGCAAACCTAGTTAATCTGGTTATGTGATCTCATTGTGAGATATTCGGGAGGAAGTATTAATGGAACGCTATAAACTCGATGACTTTGAGCAACGCTGCATTCAAGATGAACTTCCTTACTGTCAAGCGGCATGTCCTCTAAAGGTAAACGTCAGGGCCTTTTGTGGGGCCATGGCGGAAGGTCACTTCGATGAAGCAAGAAAAATCCTGTCGAAAGCAATGCCACTGCCGGACATTATTGGTCGCATCTGCGACCACCCCTGTCAGGATGCCTGTGTCTTGTCCCAAAAGGGCGGCGCCATTTCCATAGAAAAGCTTGAAATAGCTTGCCTGCAACAAACTAAAGATACGGGGCTGCCCCTGCGCCTT
>NZ_CALETC010000228.1:0-3467 GCF_937920065.1 Acetomicrobium mobile | reverse complement strand
TGCAGTGGCTGAGAGAGAACAGTTAGCTTCCAGATTAGGCTTTATATTGGTGTCCGCAGGATGTGCTATAGGTCTGGGAAATGTGTGGAGATTTCCCTATATTACCGGCCGATATGGTGGAGCAGCTTTTGTAATAGTTTATTTGATTTTTTTGGCCATCATGGGCCTTCCCATCATGGTATGCGAATTTGCCATGGGTCGAGCTAGCCGTAGAAATTTAGCCGGTGCGATGCTTGTCTTGGAGCCGCCTGGAACCAAGTGGCATATTTACGGTTATCTTGGTGTGCTTGGGAACATGATATTAATGATGTTCTATACTACTGTGACAGGTTGGGGCCTGGCCTATACTTATCATGTTGCGGCAGGTCACCTTTCCATGCTTTCTCCTGAGGAGGTGGGCGCCTTTTTTGGATCTTTTATATCCAATACTCCTAAACTGACCATGTGGATGGCCTTGGCTGTCGTCATCGGTTTTCTCGTTTGCTCGATCGGCCTTCAGGCGGGAGTTGAACGGGTTACCAAGATATTGATGTCCGGACTATTCTTATTGCTAATCGTTCTTATCGTGCGTTCCGTTACTTTGCCCGGCGCTGAAAAAGGCTTGGCCTTTTACCTTAAACCTGATTTTTCCAAGCTAAGTTGGGAAGCGGTTTATGCCGCCATGAGTCAGGCCTTCTTTACATTAAGCCTGGGCATAGGAAGCATGTTGATATTCGGAAGTTATCTGAGCAGAGAGAGGACGCTTGCCGGGGAATCGGTTTACGTGGTGATTCTGGATACCCTTGTAGCCCTGATGGCCGGATTGGTCATATTCCCGGCCTGCTTTGCCTTCGGAGTGGATGCCGGAGCCGGCCCCGGATTGATCTTCGTGACCCTTCCAAACGTATTTAACTCCATGATGGGCGGAAGGCTGTGGGGTACTCTTTTCTTCGTCTTTCTCTCCTTTGCCTCCCTCACCACGGTCATAGCCGTTTTTGAGCATCTTATCGCTTTCGTCATGGACGAGTGGAAGTGGAGCCGGAAAAAAGCTTCTTACATCGGCATACTTGTCATGTTCATAGCTTCCCTTCCCTGCGTTTTGGGGTTTGGCCCCTGGAGCGGATTTCAACCCTTTGGAGAAGGATCAGTAGTCCTCGACCTGGAAGATTTTATAGTAAGTTTTAACTTGCTTCCCATTGGTTCGCTTGTTTTTGTGCTCTTCTGCACTTCTAAGTACGGATGGGGGTGGGACAATTTCATAAGGGAGGCCAACACGGGCATAGGACCGAAATTCCCAGAGGGCTTGAGAGGTTATATGACTTATGTCTTGCCGGTAATTATCGCCGTTATATTGATCATGGGTTACATCCAGTTCTTTGGTTAATCAATGTAGGGGAGGTGAAAAAGAAATAGAGATGATTAAATTTGTTTATTTGATTGGCAAGAGTAAAACTTAAAAAAGGAGGAGAGGAGTATGGCAGAAGCTGGAAGAGAAAAGTTTTTAAAGCGGCGTCATATGATTTTTGCAGCAATTGGGTCAGCTGTCGGTTTGGGCAACGTCTGGCGTTTCCCATACATGTGTTATCAATATGGAGGCGCGGCCTTTTTGGTTGCTTACATCATAGGCATCTTTGCCATCGGGATTCCGTGGCTTCTTACCGAGTTTGGAATGGGGCATTATTTTCAAAAAGGGGCACCTGGCGTGTTTAACAGCATAGGTAAAAAATGGGAATGGGTAGGATGGTTTCCAAGCATATCGGCCTTTTTAATTGATACTTATTATTGCGTCATCATGGCTTGGACCCTAATTTACATGTTTAGTTCCATGACTTTAGCTTGGGGTGCCGGAGAAGCCGGCGCTCATCAGGCTGGGGATTATTTCTTCAAAACAGTGCTCAACCTTTCAGAGAGCCCGGGAGAGCTGGGTGGCTTGCAGTGGCCAATCGTAGGAGCTTTGGCCTTCACCTGGATCATAATTTATTTCGTGATATACCGGGGGGCCGAGATCGTAGGAAAGGTATCGGAAGTAGTCATGGTTCTGGCCTGGGTTTTGATTATAGCTATATTGATCAGAAGCTTAACACTGCCCGGAGCCGTGAAGGGGCTTAATTATTACCTCGATGTCGATTGGTCGGTCTTGAAGGGGCCGGGTGTTTGGTTTGCTGCCTTTAGCCAGATAGCTTTTTCGCTTTCCGTCGGCATGGCGGGAATGTATGCCTACGGACGTTTTATCGCTAGAAAGGGAGATATAACGAACAACACCGTTATTACCGTGTTTTGCGATACCAGCTTCGCCTTTCTGGCGGGGTTTGCGGTTTTTAGCACTGTCGGTTATATCATGCAGGCTTTGGGTGTATCCTTGCAAGAAGTGACCATTGCCGGCATAGGAGTAGCTTTTGTTACTTACCCCGTCGGTATATCTTTGATGCCTGCTTTAAATCGATTAACAGGCGTTTTATTCTTCCTCATGTTTTGGATAATAGGACTCAGCTCAGCATATTATTTGGCTTACGCCGGATACATAGTCCCAATGATGGATAAGTTCGGATGGGAGCGGAAAAAAGTCACTTTTTGGGGATGCCTAGTCGGATTTTTGATCGGACTTCTTTATTGTACTCAAGGAGGACTTTATTGGCTCGACATCGTTGACAGGACGGTGGCCTTCTATACCTTGCTCATAGGTGGCGCCATCGCTTCGCTGGTCGTAGGGTGGGTCTTTGGTGCCGATAAGCTTCGCGATCACGTGAATGCTACTTCCGATATCAAGGTAGGTCCCTGGATGGATTTTCTCATCAAGATTGTGGTTCCGGTAGGACTTCTTTTCGTCGTAGTTTACGGCGGTTTTATGCAGGACCTTAAGGAACCCTATGGTGGGTATGGGGGTTGGTCTAACTTCATTTGGATTATCATGGTGGCAGTCCTGATCGCTAGCTTCGTATTGCAAGGCATGAAGTCCAAGACAGAAATAAGCAAGCAAGAAGGAGGGGAGGTTAGATGACGAACGCTGCGATTGGAACAACCATATTCATGGCCGTAATTATCATAGGGGGGCTCGCTTTTTGCTTCAGTCGTATTGGCAAGGGGGGCGGAGAGTGGGAGGATTAAACCTGAAGGTTTTTCTCCTCACAAGTGTTAATAAATATAAAATGACATGAGTAAATCAAATAAATCGGGAAGGAAGATCTCCTTTCCCGATTTTTTAATGCGCCCAGCATGGTCGTTATCTTTAAGGCGAAGTTCTGGAGATGTGAAGAAAATGAGAAGTCATAGTTAAGAGACGAGAGCGGAGCTCCCTTTTTTGCTTGATTGGGTACCTGACTTTCACAATCGCACTTGTAGTATTATGAGACATTCTGTAAAATAATGCCCAGGATGTATTTTAAAAACTATTAAATTGCGATGATCTTTTAAAGCGCGTTATGGACATGTCTTGTACCTTGACAATTGAATGAGGGGTGATTTCTAAATGGGATTTGTCATGCTCTTAT
>NZ_CALETC010000227.1:0-3211 GCF_937920065.1 Acetomicrobium mobile | reverse complement strand
GCTGCAGGTTGTCTTCTTGATACTTTTGATAAATCCTTCGGCCACAACTTGCTTGAGATTGCCTCCATGGAGGGGGTAAGGGATTTTGTCTCGGCCTGCAGGGAATGGGGCCTTTTTTCTGCCTTGGCTGGTTCTTTAAAACTCGAAGATGTACCTTTATTATTGCCCCTTAGGCCTGATTACCTGGGCTTTAGAGGCGCGCTTTGCGAAGGGGGTCGGTCGGGCAAGCTTTCGTCAAGAAAGATCCTGGAAATTTCGTCGCTCATTGCAGGCGAAAGCAGCACCTGTCGCCGCAGCTGACGGTGTCTTGTAGCGAAAGCTTCTTACTTCCGTCGCACAGCCAGACCTCTCCATTGTAGCGGGAAAGGAACCGGAAGAACATTGGATCGACCCAACTTGTGCCCGTAAGGTCCTTCACGTCATAGGGAGGAATGTTGTCTTTAAGCAAGACAAGTCTTGAGGCGTCGAAGGCTGCGGCGATAAAGCAGGCCAAGCTGTCAGAGGTTGTTTCCCAGCTTTCGGGTATTCCTCTTTGCTCCTTAAGCCAGCTAGATGGCAAAAATATAGGGATCTTTCCTGAAAGCCAGGCCTTTGATATATCTTCTTTGCCGTAGGCCGTTACTGAGTGTGGTACCTTTTCGGCAAGCACGTAACCAAATTGGTCCATCGCCAGCACGGCCATCCAGTGAGAAGTGAAAGCCGCTAGCTTCCATTGTTTGTCGCATAGGCGCACCACATCGGCAAATTTACCGCCTCCCGGTACCACTATGGATTTATGGCCTCGCAGTGACTCGCTTAAATTTCTGCATATCTCAAGAAATCGTGGTAGCCTTTCAAGGCTTCCGCCAAATTTTACTACGACTTCGGCGGACATGAGAGGTAAATGGCCAAATCCTTGGCAGCAGCATAGGCGGGAAAATGTTTCTTAACCACATCAGGGATGATCGCCTCGGCATTTAAGATTGACAGATTTGTCCGGAGGGCTGCCTGAATTCCTAGGGATTGACCTGCTCCCGTGACTGCGGCAGGCCCCTTTACGTGAGGCTCGGAGCAAACTTGATACAGCGCGTCAACTATTAGCCCGATTTGACGTTCCCTCAAATATCCGGCCAATGGCAACAGATCTTCTGGCTTTGCAAGAGAAGCGTCCGCACATATAAGTCGAGCCAGTCGACGGGCAGCGCCCTCGGTGTTAACGGATCCGCTGTCAGGCGGGCTACAGCTGTAGTCTTCCGGGTCGATTTCACCTAAAAGAAGGTAGCAGTCTCCCATGAGGGCAAAATATTCGTTGGAAGTACGATACCAGTCTCCCTTAAAGGGAAGCCGTGAGGCTAGGGCGTTGGGATTTGAGCGGATTAAGCCCGTATAGACCAGCTCACCGAAGCGCAGCCTGTCTGTGTCGTTTCTTCCTCTAACGTACAGGGCATTTTCTTTGATGGGTATTATGTCCGTTGTGGTGCTTCCCACATCTATCCATATTCCGTCGCCGATGGACCTCGCCATTTCGCGGCCGGCCGCTATCCAGTTCGTTGCCGCAAAGTTGATCGGATCGCCCGAAGCTTTTTCTACCGGCACCCACCTTTCGTTCGTGCCAAGGCACATAAGTGGGATGCCAGGAAATGTATCGATGAAAGCGTCCAACACGAAGCGCACACCTTCAGCTTTGGTGGTAAAACAATCGGAAAGTTCAGCCGTCATGGTGATAGCCATGGCTGTGTTGGAGAGGGGGATGTCTGAGGCAAGGTACTCAAGCACCGTCGAAAGCTTGTCGGGGTCCTTCCATATCTCAAAGGTCATATCCTTAGAGCTTAAAAAGGCAAGGTCGCCTGAGATGCAGGCGCACTTACTCTGTACCCCACCAATGTCCCAGCCTACGATCACGTCGTATGTTTTTAGCATGATAAACCCTCCACGGTGTAATCAATTTTCGGCACAGCAGAATCTGATGGAAGCTGTCGAGGAGGCAGGCTTCCATCAATGCCTCGGCTATGTTCCAAGTTGCAAACTTCCCCAGGAAGGCCAAAGGCGTAGTAATCCTTGGGTTTACCTCAAGCACCTGGGGGCCCTTCGTAGTCATGATCAGGTCAATTCCAACATATCCCATAAGACCAGGTATCGCGTCTACGACAGTCTGACTAAGCCCTTGAAGGTATTCCAGGCTTGTGCCTCCGTAGGCAGCATAGTCCTCTTCGGAAAGGCCAGTTTTTCCTCCTATGTACCTGAAGCTTGCGGATTTGCCATCATCGCTTTCGCTTAGGGCGATCTTTTGCTCGTTTACCGAGACGAGATATGTCTTTCCGCTGCCGGTTGCCAAAATGGATAAACTGGCTGGGAATCCTTTTATGAATGGCTGAATAATTAAACCTCTTGAATCGGCCTTCTTGGACGTTAAAAATTCATCAAGTTCGATTTTGTTACTAAGTAAGACACTTCCCTCTCCTCCGGTCCCGCAGGAGGGCTTGACGACAAGAGGAAAACCCCACGACAGAGCCGCCTCTTTTATCGTGGTCTGGTCGTAGACTACGGCAAAAGGCGGACACGGCACTCCTTTGTCGGCAAGCAATTTAAGAAGGCGGGCCTTGTCCGATGCTATCTTTACGGCACTTGGGGCTGATCCTAAAATTATACCGCCGGCCTGAGTCGCCTTTAAGGTAAGACGCGCGGATAGCCCCTGTGTCTCTGGGGCAATGAGTACAACGGGCCTGTTGCCGCAAAGCTCAAACAGTGCCCTTTCTCCTTCGTCATTGTGCACGATGTACTGGTTTTGCCCTTCGGTAGGGTCAAAGGCGAAGGAGAACCTTTCGTTCAAGATCAAAAGGGGCTTTATGTAATCCAGACGAGAAAAACAGGAAAGCATCGTCCTCGCCATAAAGAGGCCTTCATTTGCAAACGATCTGTCGTTTTTGCCTTTAGTTTCGCCCGACGAAAAATGTTCGTATATTATTACCTGTCGATACGAGCCTGATACATTTCTTAAAATTGACAATATTATCACCTTAAGTAGCATTATCGACGTATTACAGCCCCACTACATATCCGTACTTTTCTATGAACTGCTGCGGCGTCATGTTGGCGATGCGCGACATCTTGTTTAAAAGGAATTCCGATTCGAAGTCGTGTCGCTGGAGGCGTATCATGTATTTTCTTGCGATGCGATACTGCAAAGAGTCGGTATCGACGAGCCTTATCTTCATCTTGCCCGTCTCGGGAT
>NZ_CALETC010000226.1:0-3252 GCF_937920065.1 Acetomicrobium mobile | reverse complement strand
CCTTGGTCATATCCCCTTTGATTAAATGTTGTTTTATTATCTTTTCAGTTATAGTTAAACCCATCATAAGTACCCCCGTATCATTGTTAAGGTTAATGCTAGCTTAATTTGCGCTTTTTGTCGAAACACGTCGCATCTTTATATTTTTTGAAAATATAGGCCACATTACCGAAAGCAAAGTTAGTATGATAAGGGCTATACTTATGCCCGATCTAAAGAAAATCTTCAAACTTCCATCAGAAAGCATTAATGACTGACGGAATGAATTTTCCATGGAAGATCCTAAAACAACCGACAACACCATTGGAGCAATGGGGACTTTATATCGTCTCATGAAGTATCCAACAAATCCAAAAATAAGGAGCATATAAAAATCTACAACCGAAAAGTTTATAGTGTATACCCCAAAAAAAGCAATTACTACTATAAGGGGATAAAGTAGACGTCCAGGCACTGATAATAACCTGACCAATAGCCCTGCCAGTGGAAGATTAATTATTATGCAAATCAGATTCCCTACAAATAAACTTGCTATTACTCCCCATGCAATTTCCGGACGCTGCTCAAAAAGGAGAGGCCCGGGCTGTAAGCCGTAAATCATGAGGGCTCCTAGCATAACTGCAGTAGTTCCTGAGCCGGGAACTCCCAATGTCAACATGGGTATCATTGCCCCGATAGAAGCTGCATTGTTGGCAGCTTCAGGAGCTGCCAACCCTTCTGGCACGCCTGTGCCAAAACTTTCAGGTTCTTTTGACAATCGCTTTTCGTTGCTGTAAGCCATCATCGCTGCAATAGTGCCTCCAGCTCCAGGTAATACACCTATAATGAACCCAACTATAGACTCCCTTAAGATAGGCCATATACACCTGCGCCACTCTTCCAATGTGAACCATATACGACCAAAAGTTGTTTTTAAAGCATATATGCCTGTCTCTTTGATCGTTTCGTAGTTTTTAAATACCTCTCCAATACCATATATTCCTACAATTACCACTACAAAATCAATTCCCGTTTGAAGTTCTGGAATTCCAAAAGTAAAACGCAAAACTCCGGATTGAAGGTCAATGCCTACAGTTGTCACCATGAGACCAAACAACAACGACATAAAACCTTTGACGGGGCTTTCTTCAGTTAAAGATGCCGTAGCAGACAAGGCAAAGACCATCAACACAAAGTACTCGGGCGGTCCAAAACGCAGGGCAAATCTAGCAACGGGCATTGCCAAAAACAGGAAAATAACTGCCGCGATTAAGCCTCCAATGAAAGAAGCAACTGCAGATATGGCCAAAGCAGATTCCGCCTTTCCCTTTAACGTCATAGGATAACCATCAAAACACGAGGCTATAGCGGCACCATCGCCAGGAACGTTTAATAATATCGAACTGCGCGACCCTCCAAACATAGCCCCGTAATAAACGGCTGCCATGGTAATTAACGCGGTTTCCGGCTTCATCGTAAATGTCAAAGGGAGCAATAAAGCTACGCCGGTTGCTGGACCGACTCCAGGTAACATTCCAAGCACTGTTCCAAGAATACATCCTACTGACATAAAAATAATATTAACTGGCTTGGCAACGATCGTTAATCCATATAATAAATTATTAATTGCCTCCAACGTAGTTCACCTCCTTGTTATGGCATAGAGATGTACAAAACTTTTTCAAAGCAATACCAAACGCTCAATGTTAAGCAAACCGTAAGTATGATGTTCAGCAACCAGCCCCTTGTACCATTAACTAAAAATAACATCGCTCCGATAAATATAATTGTAGACGGGATGAAACCTATTCTGTTGAATAAAACGGCGTATACAGATCCTATTGACATTGTCCCTATAATCAGAAACCATGGAACTCGAGCACTGAACTTTTCACTTTTCTTCCTGCGCCGTAAACTTTCAACTAAAAGGATTGCACTACACAGAATCATAAGCACTCCCAAAGACAACGGGAAGTAAATGGGTGCCCACGGATTACCTATAAACGCCTTTGGAAGATTTAAGCTCTGAATAAAATAAGATATTCCTAAAGTAAGACCTGCAATTCCAATAATTACATCAGAGTTCATGCGATATTGCCTCCTTTCGCAAAGAGGACAGCTTTGTTCAAAGCTGTCCTCTTTGGTTGCCTAAAAGTTATTCTCCCTTATAGAAACCAATTGCCTTCAAAACTTCCTTGTATTCTTCATTCGTTTTAGCTAAGAACGCCTTGAACTCTTCTGCAGGTAAAAAACTCTTATCCCAACCATTGGTATTGCATATCTCATCCCACAATTGAGTTTTCTCCAGCTGAGCAAGTTTTTCTTCGAGATACTTTACAGCATAATTCGGCATTTCAGGAGGACCAAATAAACCACGCCAGTTAATAAATTCTGCATCAACGCCGCCTTGACGCAAGGTAGGAACATTCGCGAAAGGCCCCTCATCATATGGCTCTGGCCTTGAAATCGCAAGCACCTTAATGTCACCTGACATCATGGGTCCTTGCGTCTCTGCTAAGCCTGTGCTCAAAAGATCAATGTGTCCTCCCAATAAGGCTGCCAATTGTTGCCCCTCTTGAAAGGCGATATACACAATTTTATCCAAGTCGATTATTCCAGCTGCTTTTGCTGCAATAAGAAATTGAACGTGGTCCATTGATCCTGGTGAGGAAGTGCCACCAACCTTAACGCTTTTGGGATCCTTTTTCAGCGCTTCCATTACTTCGCTAATGGATTGATAGGGAGAATTTTTCGGTACGGCAAAAGCGCCATAATCGCTGATAAGCCTGGCTATAGGAGTAGTATCCTTAAAGGAAAGTTTAGTTTGACCAGTTAAGTTAATGAGCAAAAGTGGTGGAGAATAAACTGCAACAGTATAGGGATCTCCCTTCCGCTGTTGCAAATATGCAAGAGCCACCCCACCGCCCCCTCCTGGCTTATTGATGACCGGCATTGGTACGGGCACTAGCTTTTCCTCCTGCAGAACCCTTGCGACCATTCTGATAGTTGTATCCCATCCGCCGCCCGGACCGGCCGGTGCTATAAATTCGAAGGGTTTGCTGGGATAGTCCTGCTGCGCAATTGCCATCCCGCTTATGAAAAGAACGAACGCCATGATCCCCACGATCCATACCGCTTTCCCTCTCATTGCCATTACCTCCTTCTTGAGTATTTGAAATTAGGGGCCAATGCCCTATGAGACCAAATTACAAGTCTATCGGAATATCTATATCGAAAAGAGGTACATACTGTTGAGCGCCATGCATATCGACC